>WRCL01000085.1 GCA_009783975.1 Micrococcales bacterium | reverse complement strand
TCACCAGCAGCCATCGTCATCTCCTCAGGGGTCCGCGCGGCCAAGAACCGCAACCACTGCCATATTACGGTCCCGTCCGGCTCGTCGTCTGGCACGCGACATATGGTGTCTGCTGTGCTGGAGCCTGTCTCGTCTTTGTCGGTCTGCCCCCGTGTCGGTGCTGCTGATGTGCGCCGTGCGTGGTGCTCGGTGCGGAGTTGCCTGTCGTGTCTTCTCGTGGTTCCCGACGCCCGCTGCGGGCGAGGTTCTCGGCCTGGGCCCGTCGCGACGTGTCGGCTGGTCTGCTGCTCGCGCTCGCGGCTGGGCTCGGGCTGGCGGCCGCCAACACTGCCGTGAGCGGGACCTACGAACGGGTCCGCGACTTCGCGGTGGGGTCCGGGTCGCTGGGGTTGCGTCTGACGGTGGGCCAGTGGGTCACCGACGGGCTGCTGGTGGTGTTCTTCTTCCTCATCGGTACCGAGCTCAAACGCGAGCTGGTGGCAGGCAGCCTGCGTGACCCGGCCCGGGCGCTGGTCCCGGTCGTGGCCGCCGTGGGTGGCGTCGTGGTCCCGGTCGCCGTGTACCTGGGCGTGGTCGCGGCCAGCGGCGACAGCCAGGCAGTACGGGGGTGGGCGGTGCCTGCAGCCACCGACGTGCCGTTCGCCCTGGCGGTCCTGGTCGTGGTGGCCCGGAACCTGCCCGCCGCGCTGCGGAGCTTCCTGCTCACCCTGGCCGTGACCGACGACCTGGTCGCGATCACCGTCGTCGCGGTCGGCTACCACCAGAGCATCGACCTGATCGCCCTCGGGCTCGCGGTAGCAGGTGTGCTCGCTTTCGCCGTCGCCGCTTCCAGGTATCCAACCGGATGGGTGCTGGTACCGCTGGCGCTGCTGACCTGGGGGTTCATGCACGCCTCGGGGGTGCACACCACGATTGCCGGTGTGCTGCTCGGGCTGGCGGTGCCTGTCTTCGACCCAGGGTGCCGTCCGACGTCGCAGGCAGCACGGGTGGCGAGTGCGGCGGTGGGTCCTGCCGCGCGGACCGAGCACCGGCTGCGGCCCTGGGCAGCGTGCGTGGTGGTCCCGGTGTTCGGCTTCTTCGCCGCGGGTGTCACCGTCAGCGGTGTCGGCGGGTTCGCCGACGTGGTCACTGCCCCGGTGGCACTGGGCATCATCGCCGGTCTGGTGGTCGGCAAGCCTGTGGGCATCCTCGCGGCGACCTTTGCGCTGACGCGCCTGCCTCGGGTCCACCTCGACCCGGATCTGCGGTGGCTCGACGTGGCGGGTATCGCGATGCTCGGCGGCGTCGGGTTCACCGTCTCGCTCCTGGTGGGCGACCTCGCCTTCAACACCACCAGCGCACTGAACGACCAGGCCAAGGTCGGTGTCCTTGTGGGCTCGGCAACAGCCTCGGTGCTCGCCGCGATGCTCTTCGCATTCCGTGGCCGCCACCAGCGCCAGAACCGACCCAAGCCGCGAGGCTAGTAGTCTGTCGGATCTAAAACACTCGAAACTGTTGCCCAGCGTGTGGGGAAGACCTACGAGCGGGTCCGCCAGCTCGCGACCGGCAAGGGCGGCCCCGGCGGGTTCCCCGTCGCGGTCTCTGGCGACGGGTTGGGTTGCGTCGGTACTGCGACAGCTCGCCCAGCTATTCTGTCACGGCTCCCGCTGGCGGTTCGGTGATGCGCTGATGGTCTGGGTGTCGAAGGAGACGATGGTGCGTTGGTTGCGGGAGAACTCGATGCCGACGAGGTGGATCGGGACGTTGTCGGCGCGGTACTTGTCGGCGTAGCCACGGTCTTTGACCTGCTGCAGGGCTGAGCCGTCAGGTTCGTCGTCGACCATCTTGAACTCGAACAACCAGACTGCGTCCGGCAGGCGCACTGCCATGTCCAGGCGCCCGTTCGACGAGGTGTCCTCGGGGATTGTGTCCAGGCCGAACGAGGCGAAGAAGGTGTAGAACACCGACGCGTAGTACCCCTCGGCGCGGGCGATCTTGTTGTGCCGGAACCAGTCGTGCGGAATGGATGCGGAGTGCGACGTGAACAACGTCTTGATACCGCTGAAGTCTGCCGCCGCCAGAAGGTCGGGCAGACGGCCGGTCTGCGTGACGACCTGGCCAGGGTCCGGCGAGCAGGCGAACAGCAGGGCTTCGGTGAGGCTGGCACGGACCTCGCGGTTGGGGAATCGCACGAGGTAGCGCAGACCCTGGGCAACCTCACAGGTACTTGCCTTCATCGACCAGCTGCAGCGCGTACGGGGTCTTGTCGACGTAGTAGTAGCCGCCGGTGCGGATCTCACGGAACGACTGGATGCCGATCGGCAGCTTCCTACGGGTCACGATCCCCTCCCGGAGCCTGGGGGCCCGGACGCTGCCCATAGTACCCAGGACGCGGACGGGGCCGGTCACCTGGTGGTGACCGGCCCCGCGGACGGGTGGATCAGAAGTCCATGCCGCCCATGCCGCCGTCGCCGCCGCCGGGGGCCGCAGGGGCCTTCTCCGGCTTGTCGGCCACGACTGCTTCGGTGGTGATGAACAGACCTGCGATGGACGCGGCGTTCTGCAGGGCAGAGCGGGTGACCTTGACCGGGTCGGCGACACCTGCGGCGAGCAGGTCTTCGTAGATGTTGGTCGCGGCGTTCAGGCCCTGGCCGGGAGGCAGGTGGCGGACCTTCTCCACCACGACGCCGCCTTCGAAGCCGGCGTTGATCGCGATCTGCTTCAGCGGGGCTTCCAGAGCCTTGCGCACGATCTGGGCGCCGACAGCCTCGTCACCGTCAAGCTCGAGGTTCTCGAAGGCCTTGTCGCCGGCCTGGATGAGCGCGACACCGCCACCGGCGATGATGCCCTCTTCCACAGCGGCCTTGGCGTTGCGGACCGCGTCTTCGATGCGGTGCTTGCGCTCTTTGGCCTCGACCTCGGTGGCCGCGACAGCTTTGATGACGGCCACGCCGCCAGCAAGCTTGGCCAGACGCTCCTGGAGCTTCTCGCGGTCGTAGTCAGAGTCGGAGTTCTCGATCTCGGCGCGGATCTGGGTGACACGGCCAGCGATCTGGGCAGCGTCGCCGCCACCTTCGACGATGGTCGTCTCGTCCTTGGTCACCACGACCTTGCGCGCGGTGCCCAGCACCTCCATGCCGACAGAGTCAAGCTTGAGACCGACGGTCTCAGAGACGACCTGGCCGCCAGTGAGGATCGCCATGTCCTGCAGCATCGCCTTGCGACGGTCACCAAACCCGGGTGCCTTGACCGCGACGGACTTGAAGACCGTGCGCAGCTTGTTCACCACGAGGGTGGCCAGGGCCTCAGACTCGACGTCCTCGGCGACGATGAACAGCTCTTTGCCGGTCTGGATGACCTTCTCCAGCAGCGGCAGCAGGTCCTTGACCGAGGAGACCTTGGACTCCACGAGCAGGACGTACGGGTCGTTGAGGACGGCTTCCTGGCGCTCAGGGTCGGTGACGAAGTACGCCGACAGGTAGCCCTTGTCGAACCGCATGCCCTCGGTGAGCTCCAGCTCCAGGCCCAGCGTCTGGCCGTCTTCGACGGTGACGACGCCTTCTTTGCCGACCTTGTCCAGGGCCTCGGCGATGAGCTCGCCGATCTGGGTGTCAGCAGCGGAGATCGCAGCGGTCGCAGCGATCTCCTCTTTGGTCTCGACCTCTTTGGCCTGCTTGAGCAGCTCGGCCGTGACCGCTTCGACAGCCTTCTCGATCCCGCGCTTGAGCGCGATCGGGTTGGCGCCAGCGGCAACGTTGCGCAGGCCCTCGTGGACCAGCGCCTGGGCGAGCACCGTGGCGGTGGTGGTGCCGTCGCCGGCGACGTCGTCGGTCTTCTTCGCGACCTCTTTGACGAGCTCGGCGCCGATCTTCTCGTAGGGGTCTTCGAGCTCGATCTCTTTGGCGATCGACACCCCGTCGTTGGTGATGGTGGGTGCGCCCCACTTCTTGTCGAGCACGACGTTGCGGCCCTTGGGGCCGAGAGTGACCTTGACGGTGTCGGCGAGGACGTTCAGCCCACGCTCCATGCTCCGCCGGGCCTCCTCGTCGAAGGCGATGATCTTGGCCATGTGGCTATCGATCCTTCTTGTCGGTGGGTGTCCGGGACCAGGTGCCCGCGACGGACGGCCCGCACCGCGTGGTCATGTCCCGCGCAGGTGACGGACCTCACCGGGAGCCCGGGAGTTCCTTGGCACTCTCTACACGAGAGTGCCAGGTACATGGTTAGCACTCGACCCCGTCGAGTGCAAGCTCATCCCGGTGTGGGTCTGGTCACGAGCATGACGACGATCGCCGGGGGGTCTTCACCTGTGGGCACCTCGACGGTCGGCAGTCCCTGCTCGACCGTGGCTGGGTGGCGCTGGGTCTTGCCCACAAGCGCAGCGACCGCCTCGGCGGTCGCCAGGAGGTCCTCCGTGGCGTAGTACACCGTGTCGGTGGTCCGCCCACCCTTGTCAGCGTTGCCTGGGGTGTTCTGTGTGGCGTACCCCGCCTCTTTGAGCACGTCCGCGACCTTGCCGGCCAGCCCGTGCTCGCCGCTCTCGGCGTTGATGACCATCACCTGGGTGGTGAGGACCGGCTCGGGGCCAGGATCGTCGGTCGGTGTCACATCAGGGCTCGGGTCGGGGTCGGGGTCGGTGCCGACGACGTCTGCGCCAGAACCGCCCGACTCGGTCTGCATCGCCCAGTACACGCCGGCGAACGTCAGCGCCGGGACAGTGATGATGACGACGAGGAACGGCCACCACTTGCTCCACGCTGACCGTGGCGCCCGGTGCACACCGTGGGGACCGTCAGGGTCGACCGGCGCGTCGAACTCGTCCTCCTCGTACGGATAGCCCTTGCTCACGTCCGACAGGCTAGCCGGTTCTGCCGCAAAACAGGACGGGTACGGCGAACACGGCCGACAACATGGGGGGTTAAACCGTGGCGGCGCCGCGCGGGTGTGGACACTGGGCGCAGCCGCCCGGACGTCGTGAGCACACCACCGGCGCGACACACACCGAAGACGAGCGTGCGTGGCCAGCCGTTTGGCGTGGCTAGCTGGCGTTGAGACGACGGGCGCTGCGGGCGCGCTGGCGCGAGGTGCGCAGCCGGCGCAGGCGTTTGACGAGCATCGGGTCGTGGGCCAGCGCGGCAGGTTCGTCGATGAGGCTGTTGAGCACCTGGTAGTAGCGGGTGGCGGACATGTCGAACAGCTCGCGCACAGCCTGCTCTTTGGCACCGGCGTAGCGCCACCACTGGCGTTCGAAGGCGAGGATCTGCTGGTCTCGCTCCGGCAGGCAGCCGACCACGTCGACTGTCTCGTGCAAGGTCGCCGTCACGTCCATGTCCTCTCGTCCAGTGCTGGGAGGCTGAGCCTACGCCCCAAATCACACCTGTGTCATTCGCCTCTCGTCGACCAGCGGCCACGCTACCTCCCGCAGCCGACATTGGCCAGGACGAAGCCGACGAACCACGACTCGCCACCCAGCCTGGATCCACCGATGCGCGCCGTCGTGAGCGTCACCAGCTGGGTGCGGTGGCACGGCGCAGCGACGACAGGCTGGAGGCCTTTTGAGCAGCGACAATGCCGATCCAGGCTCAACCCCCGGGGCCGGCGCCAAGGCGTCGTGCGAGCACCGCGCACACTGCCAGCTGCAGCTGGTGGAAGACGATCACAGGCAGGGCGACCGACGCGGCCATCGCCGGGACGAACAGCACCGACGCCATGGGCAGCCCCGTGGCCAGCGACTTCTTCGACCCGCACATGAGCAAGGTGATGCGGTCGGCGCGGTCCAGGCCCAGCCACCACCCGCCGCGCCAGGTGAGCACGAGCATCGCGGCGAGCAGCACCGTGCACACCGCGCCGAGCACCGCGAGGTTCGCTGGTGCGACGCGGGTCCACGCACCAGCGACGGTCGCGGCGCTCACCGAGACGTACACGACGAGCACGACGGTGCCCCGGTCGGTGACCTTGGTGATATGCGCATGGTTCGTCACCCACACCCCCCACCAGCGGCTGAACACCTGGCCCACGGCGAACGGCACGACCAGGTGCGTCAGCACCCCCACCAGCGCCCCTGGGCCCAGCCCACCGCTGCGGCCCATGAGCACGGCGACCAGGGCAGGGGTCAGGGCGATCCCGAGGATGTTCGACGCCGTCGCCGCGGTGATCGCCCCAGGGACGTTGCCCCGCGCGACCGAGGTGAGCACGACCGACGACTGCACCGTCGAGGGCAGCAACGCCAAGAACAGCACCCCGGGGCGCAGGTCCCCCAAACCCGGGACGAGGTGCGCAACCACCCCGAGCACGGGGAACACGACGAACGTCGCGACGAGCACCGCGGCCTGCAGCCGCCACGCCCGCACGGCCTCACCCAGCTCGCCCCGTGACGTGCGCACCCCGTACCCGAAGAACAGCAGGACGACCGCTGCAGTGACCGTCCAGCGGCCCAGGCCGGCCCCGGTCCCCCGTAGCGGTACGACGAGCCCAGCCACGAGCGCGACAACAACCAGCACCGTCAGCGGGTCAACCCCCCACCGCCGCCGGGCCCGCGCTGGTGACATCACGACCCTGGTTTCAGGCGGCCTGGGCGGTGAAGAAGATCCGGTGGAAGGCGAACAAGATGTTGCCGTCGCGTTGGCGCGGGTACGCCGGCACGAGCAGGTCGTGGTACTCGGCGAGGAACCCGGCGCGTTCGTCGTCACCGAGGTGGTCCAGGTACGGGCGCAACGCGCTGCCCGAGTACCACTGGACCAGGGCCTCGTGGCTGGGCATGACGTGCATGTAGTCAGTGACCCACAGCTCGATGGCGCTGGTGAGGGTGCACAGCACGTCGTAGTAGAACTCGCGGGTGCGCGGGTAGGTGCTCGTGACGTCGTCGAACCGGGTGCGCCAGCGGGCGCGTGACAACAGCTCGACCAACGCCGTGCGGATCGGCATGTGCTCGGTGCTGGGCACCTGGACCGCGAGCACCCCACCAGGGTTCAGCAGCGCGAACAGGTCCCGCAGCAACGCGGACTGGTCGGGCATCCACTGGATGACGGCGTTGGAGAACACCACGTCGAACCGCCCGAGGTGCCCCAGGCCAGCGGTGGCGTCCGCCTCGACCCACGTCCAGCCCGGGTAGGTCTGGCGCGCCTTGTCCAGCATGGGCGCTGAGCTGTCGACCCCGACGACCTGCGCCTGCG
>WRCL01000084.1 GCA_009783975.1 Micrococcales bacterium | reverse complement strand
GCGCGTTGCGCACGACGACCTCAAGGATGCTCAGTGCTTCGTAGAACGCAGCAGACACCGACAGGTTCCACTCGTAGAGCCGGATCGCAGCAACGAGGTCGCCACCACAACGCCGCTGGTATGGTGCGATCCGTTCTGGTGATAGAGCATCTGCGACCCGACAGACCTCGTCGGTCGGTTGCGTCATCTGCACCCCCTGCCGTACCATGATCGACGAAGACCCCGGAAGGCCTCTGCGAAAGCACGTCTCCGGGGTTATTGCTTGCCTGCGTACGGTAGCACTCTCATCGAGGTGCTCGGTGAGTTCGCCGTCGATCCTCACCAGCAGCCGGGGCCGCTGGCGCCGACGGCCTCCCCGGGTTGACCCGCTGCGTCAGCTCAGCGATCGCCGCAGGCTGGTCCCCCGACGGGGTGTACTCGCTGACCACCTCGAACGGTGCGACAGTCCTCCGCAGCTCGGTCACAGGACGCATGGCACAACTGTACGACTGTTCGCTAGTCGTCGTCGTCGGGCTCGCGGGGGCTCAGCGTCCACGGGCCGCCCACCTCGTCGCGTTCGGCCATCCATCCTTGGGCCATCTCGTGCAGCTCGTTGAGCGTCGGGTCCGCCTGGACCAGATGGCACATGCCCACGACCACAGCATCGTCCAGGGTGTTCTGACCGCCGCACAGGAACTGCCAGGCGCCATCGTCCTCGTCGTGCGCGACGAGCAAGACGGGTGCACCGTCGTGGACCACATGGACGCAGGTGAAGCTTGCCGTGTGGGGTTGCTCGTCGAACAGGAACTCAGCCATCACTACCACCGTCGATCCGGGCTGGGACGACGACAGGGAGCCCAACCTTGGGCAGCGCCGCCAGCACGGACGTGTCCAGGAGGATCACTGCTCACCCCAGGGATCAGCGAAGTCCTCGGTGTCGGGCATCGCCGCGATGTCCGCGACCCACTCGGCCTCTTCGTCGGCAAGCAGCCCGGTTGCGCCAGCCATCCGCTCCCGCAGCTCGGCCCTGGTCACAGTGCGGGTCCTCGCCGGCGCGATCGGGACGATACGAGCAGCCGGCCGCCCCTGCACGGTGACCTCAACCATCTCCCCCGCCTGGACCCGACGTATCACCTGGCTCGCCGACTGCCGCAGCTCTCTGATCCCGACAACGCTCATGCAGACAGGCTACTGGTCCCCAGTGCCTCCTCGAACCGGCAGACAGTGAGAGTTGATGCTTCCGTCGAGAAGCGATCCTCCAGGATCACTTCTCGACGGAAGCATCAACTCTCACAGACGCGAGGCCATCTCGTCGGGGTCGTCTCCAGGCATCCGGGTCGTGCGAGCGCGCGCCCGGCTCGATGAGCCTCATCGCAAGCGTGAGATGCTTCTGTGCAGATTTTCTGCGAAATCTGGAGTAGAGTTGCATCATGAGGGAGGCCAGAGTAGGTACCGATCGGAGGTGGCGGTTGTGCTGCTGAGTTTTGGGGTCGAGAACTTCAAGGCGTTCCGCGACGCCCAGGAACTGTCGCTGCGGCGGGTGCGGGCGCTGGTACCGACCTGGGACGCAACGAACAGCGAGGACCCGTGGGACCGGGAGATCAGCACGGTCATCGCGGTGTACGGGGCGAACGCGTCGGGCAAGTCGACCCTTGTCCAGGCAGTCAACTACCTGGTCAGCGCCGTTGAGGACTCCTATGTGCGGTGGGCGGTCGCCGGCGGGACCGAGGTGGAACCGTTCGCTCTTGACCCCGCGACAGCCGGGCAGCCGTCGTCGTTCGAGCTGGAGGTCAGAGGCAGCGACGGTGCCGACTACCAGTACGGGTTCACCGTGGACGACCAGCGTGTGGTCCGTGAGTGGCTGTACGTGTACCAGACCGCCCGCCGCACGGTGCTGTTCACCCGCGAGGGGGCTGAGCTGACGTTCGGCCCGACGTTCCGCGGGGCACGTGTCGCACTCACCGAGGCTGCGGCGACCCGGCCGAACGCGTTGACGCTGTCGGTCGGGGCGCAGCTGGGCAACCGGGTCATCGCCGCGGCATACCAGGCGGTGCTGTCGGTCCGGGTGTACCAGGCCAGCACCTACCCGGTGGGCACCCCGGCGGCGGTCCACCTGCTCGCCGAGCACCCTGAGGACAAGACGCAGTTCCTGCAGCTGTTGCGCAACGCCGACATCGGCGTCTCCGACGTGTCGGTGCACCACACCTCTGCGGTCGAACAAGCCGAGCTGCACGCCCAGCTGGCCGACCATGGGATCGCGTTGAGCACCGCCGAGCGGATCGTCCGCGACCAGTCCAGACGCCTGCAGTTGACGCACACCTGCGCAGGTGGTGGGATGCGGCTGCCGTTCGACACCGAGTCTGACGGGACCCAGGCCCTGGTGTCGTTCGGGCCGGTGATCCTGCGAGGGCTGGCACAGGGGCACACCGTCGTCATCGACGAGGTCGACACCAGTCTGCACCCGCTGGTCGTGCGGGCCGTCGTCGCCCTGTTCGCCGACCGCGCCACCAACCCCCACCAGGCCCAGCTGGTGTTCACCACGCACGACACCAGCCTGCTGGGCCGCACCATCGACTCTGACCCGATCGCCCGCGACCAGTTCTGGCTCACCCAGAAAGACCCCGCCACCGGCGCGGCCGAGCTCGTCGCGGTCGCCGAATACTCCCCACGCAAGTCCGAGAGCCTCGAACGCGGGTATCTCACCGGGCGCTATGGAGGCATCCCGCATTTGCGCGTCCCGCTGCTCGCTGCAGGTTGACGTGGGCAGACGACGCGCCCTCGGCGACCCGCGCTCCACCCGGCGCGCGGTGGGCACGCGCACACCTCACGCCCGCGTCGCCATTGTTGTGGGGGGGACTGTCACCGAGCCACGGTATTTCAACGAGGTCAAAGGCTGGTTCCCGAAGGTGAACCTCACGGTCGTCGCGCACGGCCGCCACCCCGAGGACCTGGTGGCCCGGGCGCGCAAGCTGGTCAGCGACGACGCGGCGCAAGCCCAGGACCACAAAGACAGAGACAACCGCCTCGACCGTGTCTACGTCGTCACCGACGTCGACGACTTCACACCCCAGCTCTTGCGCCTGCGTTCAGACCCGCGTGCGCTCGACGGGGTCGACCTGGTGATCTCCAACCCCTGTTTCGAAGTCTGGCTCGTATGCCACAAGACCCGTCCCGACCATGACCGCCGCCGCGTCCAGCAGCAGGCAAAAGACCTGGGACTGGTCACGGGCCACAACGGAAAAGACCCCGTGCTGGCCGAGCTGACGAACGTCGCCCAGGCCGAGCAGATGGCTCGCCAGCTGCGTGTGGAGCACGAGCGCAACAGCGCCAGCTTCCCCGCTGACGCACCCTCAACCCGTGTCGACGAGATCATCGCCTACATGCGCGGGGCCGACGACCGCAGGAACGGGTAGGACGTGATGGTGACCATGAGAGGCTCCTGTAGGCGAACCGACAAGATCCGCTGTACACCATTAGTGTCGTGCAGATATCAGATTGCTCGACGGGCAGCCGTCGGCAGTTCCAGCTGGTGTGGGGTCGTTGGGTGAAGCCATGACTGTGTGGATGGACGACCCGTGGTGCGATGGTGACCCGCCGGCGCGGGCTGCCCGGGGCTCCCGCGAGCCGTATGGGACCGGCTACGCGGGGTCGGCTTCGGCGGTGCGTTCGGCGACCAGGCGGAGCCACAGCTCGTCGACCTGGGCGATGAGGTCCTCGTCGGTGCCGGTTCCGTCCAGGACGATGTCGGCGGTGGCGAGGCGCTCGTCGTCGGACGCCTGGGCGGCGATACGTGCCTCGGCGTCGTCGCGGGACATCTGGCGTGAGGCGACCAGGCGCTCGAGGCGGAGCTCGGCGGGGGCGTGGACGACGACGACGAGCTCGAAGCGGTCGGCCTGACCGGTCTCGACGAGCAGCGGGATGGCGTGGACGACGACCGCTTGGGGGTCACGGGCGGCAGCGGCGGCCTCGCGTTCGGCGCCAAGGCGCCGGACTTCGGGGTGAACGACCTGCTCCAGGCGGGTGCGAGCCGCGGCGTTGGCGAACACCAGCTGGGCGACGGCGGCACGGTCGAGGGCTCCGTCGGCGTCGAGCACCTGGGGGCCGAACTCCTCGACCACGGCGTCGAGCCCGACGGTGCCGGGTGCGACCGCCGCCCGGGCGAGGTCGTCGGCGTCGATGACCACCGCCCCGAGCTCTGCGAGCCGCTGGGAGGCCACCGACTTACCAGCCCCGATCCCACCTGTGAGTCCGATCCGCTGCATCGGTCTATCTTGCCCCACGGACCCCGACCACACCCAGGATACCGGCGCAACCATCGACATCGCGGGAGCCCGCCACCGGACGGGACAGTGTGCGGTGAGGACGGTGGGGACGGTTCCTTTGTCCTGCGAGACACCCGCCGGTGGCGGGTGTCCGCGGGACAATAGGAACCGTCCCCCACTGTCCACACTGCGCTCAGCGGGGGGTGAACAGCATCCGGGTGAGCAGGAGCATCATCGCGACGAAGGCCCCGACCAGGGCGAGGACGGCCCACAGCCACCCGGCGGTGATCCCCAGGACGAGCGCGAGGGCCGCGCCGACGACCCAGACGACGAGGGTGTAGATCCCGAACCGGGCGGCGGTCTCAGGCTCGGCCTCGAAACGGTCGCCGGGGTGAGGCACCTGGGGACGGGCCCACGGTTTGGTGCGGTTGGTCTGCGTGGCGCCCAGGGCGGCGAGCAGGCCGATACCAGCGATCGTGAACAGGGCACCGGCGAACACCACCCACCACGCAGCTCCCATGAACCACGCCAGGACAGACAGGACCGCGAACAGCAGCAAACCGGTGCCGGTCCCGTAGCCGGCCGCACGACGCCGCGGCATGCCGAAACGTGTGGTGGTCTCACGGCGCAAGACGTCCGCGACGACGAAACCGACCAGGGCGGCCACGACCAGACCGGCGAGCGGCGCCACAGGTGAGCTCCAGGCGGAGTCCGGCTCAGGGGCCCGGGCGATGACGATGGGACCGGAATACTCCTCCTGGTCCGGCTCGACCGACACATACACGGTCGGGACCGACGAGGGGTCCGACGGCGGTCTTTTAGCGGTGAGAAAGTAGACCCCAGCGACGCCGATCGCCAGGACGAGGGTGGAGATGATCGTCACGCGGGCGACGAACGGCACCGGGGGGCGGACCTTCTCACGGGGGACAGGTGACGGGTCGGCGGCGACGTCACCCAGCAGGGCTGAGACGTCCCCGAGCTCGTAGAACGCGCGCCGGGCAGCCTCGTCGGACCCGGTGCCTTCCTCAACAAGCTCGGCGACGCGGGCCATGAGGTTGGCGCGCAGCTCTTCTTTGAGCTCCTGGACCTCGGCAGTAGCGTCCGCGCCGGCGAACGCGTCGTCCAGCAGACGGTGGATGTTGGTGCTGGTGCTGGTCATGGTCACTTTCCGATCTGCAAGATGTTGTCGATGATGTCCCGGGTGGTGTTCCACGCAGCGACGTTGCGGTGGAACACGGCCCGGCCGGCGTCGGTGACGTGGTAGTACTTGCGCCGGCCTCCCTGGGTCTCGCCACCCCAGTAGGACTCGACGAGGCCGTCCTTCTGCAGACGGCGGTAGGTGGCGTACAACGTCGCCTCTTTGATCTCGTGCGCTCCCCCGGTGGCCTGGCGGATCGCCTTGAAAATCTCAAAGCCGTAGCGGTCAGCACGTTGCAGCACCGACAGCACGATCGTGTCGGTGTGCCCGCGCAGCAGGTCGGACGCAAGAGGGTCCGCGGCTGGTTCTGTCATGCCCAGTACTGTATCACGCACAGTACTCGATATGGCGCATGTGCCGACAGTTCACCCACTCGTCTTCGCCACAGACAGCGACGGCCGACCACCGCAGGTGGTCGGCCGTCGAAGGGTAGGCGCGCGGGTCAGCTCCCGGTGAGCTTTTCGCGCAGGGCGGCGAGGGCCTCGTCGGAGGCCAGGGTGCCGGCTGCTTCGTCGGTGGACGAGGAGTACGACGAGGCGTCTTCCTCGCTCGCCTCGGCGCCCTCGTCGGCCTCAGCCTCGGTCTCGGCCTTGGCGGCAGCGGCGACCTGGGCACGGTGGGCTTCCCAGCGCTCGTGGGCGGCGGCGTACTGCGCCTCCCACTCTTCGCGCTGCTTCTCGAAACCGTCGAGCCACTCGTTGGTCTCGGGGTCGAAACCTTCGGGATACTTGTAGTTGCCCTGGTCGTCGTACTCGGCGGCCATCCCGTACAGGGCGGGGTCGAAGTCCTCGGACTCGGGGTCGAAGCCCTCGTTGGCCTGCTTCAGCGACAGCGAGATCCGCCGGCGCTCGAGGTCGATGTCGATGACCTTGACGAACACGTCCGAACCGACCTGGACGACCTGCTCGGGGATCTCCACGTGGCGCACCGCGAGCTCGGAGATGTGCACGAGGCCCTCGATACCATCCTCGACACGCACGAACGCACCGAACGGGACGAGCTTGGTGACCTTGCCGGGCACGACCTGGCCGATGGCATGGGTCCTGGCGAAGGTCTGCCACGGGTCTTCCTGGGTGGCCTTGAGCGACAGCGACACGCGCTCGCGGTCGAAGTCGACGTCGAGGACCTCGACGGTGACCTCCTGGCCGACCTCGACGACCTCGCCGGGGTGGTCGATGTGCTTCCACGACAGCTCAGAGACGTGGACGAGCCCGTCGACCCCGCCGAGGTCGACGAACGCGCCGAAGTTGACGATGGACGAGACCACACCAGGGCGCACCTGGCCCTTCTGCAAGGTCTGCAAGAAGGTCGAGCGCACCTCGGACTGGGTCTGCTCCAGCCAGGCACGGCGCGAGAGCACGACGTTGTTGCGGTTCTTGTCCAGCTCGATGATCTTCGCCTCGATCTCCCGGCTCACGTACGGGGCCAGGTCGCGCACGCGGCGCATCTCGACCAGGGAGGCGGGCAGGAAGCCGCGCAGGCCGATGTCGAGGATGAGGCCACCTTTGACCACCTCGATGACGGTCCCGGTGACGACACCGTCCTCTTCCTTGATCTTCTCGATCGTGCCCCAGGCGCGCTCGTACTGAGCGCGTTTCTTGGACAAGATGAGGCGGCCTTCCTTGTCCTCCTTCTGCAGGACGAGGGCCTCGACCTCGTCACCGAGGTGGACCACCTCGGACGGGTGGTCGATGTGCTTCCAGGACAGCTCCGAGACGTGGACGAGACCGTCGACG
>WRCL01000083.1 GCA_009783975.1 Micrococcales bacterium | reverse complement strand
TCCTGTCCTGGGCTCACTCGGGGAACGAGCGGTCGGCAGGCGACCCACTGGGGACGCTCTCAGGCCGGTCCACCGCGTGCGGCCAGCTGCTCACCGGGCCCATCGGAACGTCGTACGGGCTCCAGCTCACCGGGGGGACGACGGGGATGTCGGCAGGTTCGTCATCGACGTCCTCGCCCGGAGGCTGCCGCGAGGTCCACACGCGCACGGCGACGAGCGCCATGACCCATCCCGCGACGACCCACACCCACGGCTCCACCCCCCGATCTTCGCACAGCCACCCCCCACGCAGACCCCGATCGCACCCGGTTCGCCCAGCCTGACCTGGCCACGAGACATCCCATGAGCTCAACCCTATGGGTTCGACCCGTCACCCCCACGGCCGCCCGCCATAGACTCATCGGATGCTGCTCAGCCACGTCTCCATCCAGTGCGTCGACTTCGACGCCTCCGCCAGTTTCTACGACGCCGTCCTGGCCCCCCTCGGCGGGGCACGCATCGTCGACATCCCCCCGCACGCCATCGGCTACGGCCGGACCGGCCCGGTGCGTGCGCCCCAGTTCTGGATCGGCCCGCTGACCACCGGCGACGGTTTCCGTGAGTCTCACATCGCCTTCGCCGCCGCCACACGCGGCGACGTCGACGCGTTCTTCGCTGCCGCCACAGCCGTCGGCGCTGAGGTCCTGCACACCCCACGCCTGTGGCCCGAGTACACCCCCACCTACTACGGCGCCTTCGTCCGCGACCCTGACGGCAACAACGTCGAGGCCTGCTGCGTCGCCCCACCATCATGACCGGCACCCCCCGCCAGCTCGGGCATCTGGCCGGGCAGGCACAGGTCGACGAGCGCTGGGCAGCAGACGAGGTGTTCGCGGATGCGTCATGGCCGACCTGCTGACCGGGCTCAGGGAGCACTACCGGGCCCACTGGGGTGAGTTCACCGAGCACACGCTGGGCAAAGGCCCTGTCCACGAGCTGCAATCGGAGTTCGCGGTGCTGAGGTTCGCGCCCCGGGAAGACCGGGAGGCATGGACCTACGCCACGTGTGGGATGGCTCAGACCAGCGCGCCGTGCGAGCACCAGCGTGTCGAGGTGTTCGTCCTCGCCCCGCACGAAGACGAGTCGCTGGTCGAGCTGCTGACGATCATCGCCTGGTTCCACGCCAACCGTGAGGCCCTCGGCCTGGGGCACACGGTGAACTTCGGGCGGCCCTGGCACGCCGGGTCGCAGTGCGACCACGGCCTGCTGTCCCTGCCGCACCTCGACCGTCCGTCAGTGGGGCTGTTCGGGTGGCAGCCCGAGGTGAGCGTCCAGGTGCTGTGGCTCATCCCCATCACCATGGCCGAACGCGACTTCAAGATCGCCGAGGGCCTTGACGCACTTGAGGACCGGTTCGAGCAGACCGGGCTGCACTACCTCGACCCTTTCCGCGACAGCGTCGTGTCACGACGGCGTCGTCGCTGGTGGCCACGTCGGTGAGCAGCGACGTCCGCGTGATGGTCGAGGTCCGCGACGACGGACACGATGTCGACGGGCAGAAAGTCGCCGCCTCAGCGGTCCACATAGGTCACCCAAGAGCAGGTCGACGCGGCGAGCGCCCAAGTCATGCTGCAGATGCTGTGCCTGCCCGGGTAGACATCGGTCTCTGGTCGGCTGGGGCGTCGGCGAAGGCAAGGGCTCCATGCGAAGACAAGTTTTCAAACGCTTGCCTTCACCTCACAGGTCGAGGCCGATGTCCAGCTGGGGGGCAGAGTGGGTGAGGGCGCCGACGGAGATGTAGTCGACGCCGGTTGCGGCGACGGCGCGGGCGGTGTCCAGGCGCAGGCCACCGGAGGCTTCGGTGCGCACCTGCGCACCACGGCAGATCGCGACGGCCTCGTGCATGGTCGCCGGGTCCATGTTGTCGAGCAGCACCAAGGCGACGTGCTCGGCGACGGCTTCGCGGACCTGGTCGAGGGTGTCGCACTCGACCTCGCAGAACACGTCGGGGAACTGTGCGCGGACAGCCCGGACGGCCGGGGCGATCCCCCCGGCGGCGGTGACGTGGTTGTCCTTGACCAGGGCTTGGTCGCCCAGGCCCATGCGGTGGTTGTGGCCCCCGCCGCAGCGCACCGCGTACTTTTGCGCCGCGCGCAGGCCCGGGAGGGTTTTGCGGGTGTCGCGGATGACCGCGCCTGTCCCGGCGACCGCGTCGACCCACCGTGCGGTTGCGGTGGCGACCCCCGACAGGTGGGTGAGCAGGTTCAGCGCGCTGCGCTCAGCGGTGAGGATCTGCGCGACCGGGCCGGTGACGTGGGCCAGCACATCACCTGGCCCGACCCGGTCCCCGTCGCGGACCACCGCGTCGAACCCGTCGACACCGCGGTGGGCGAACACCGCCGCGGCCAGCCCCAGACCGGCGACGACACCCTCAGCGCGGCTCACCAGCCGGGCTGTGGCACGGGCGTCGGGGGGGACCGTCGCGGTCGTGGTCACGTCGGGGCCCAGGGCGAGGTCCTCGTCCAAGGTCATCGCAGCAAGCCGTTCGACCTCGTCAGCAGGTAGTGGTTCGACGGTGGTCATGGCTCCTCATCTCTGTCGGGTGGGCAGTGGGGCCCAGCGGGCGCGGACGGAGACAGTAGGAACCGTCCGCATTGTCTGCAGTCCACCACCGTCCACCTGCTTACCGGGTTGTTGTGGTGGTCGTGGTCACGACGCCGGTGGTGCCGGGCACGACGGTGGTGTCCAGGTGGACGGCCCACGCGTCGGACGGGGTCACGACGTCGGTGCGGCGGTGGCAGCCGCGGGACTCGGCGCGGGCCGAGGCCGCGACGACGATCGCCGTCGACAAGGTGTGCAGGTTGGTGGCCTCCCACGCGGCGAGGGTGCCGGTGCCGCCGGGGGTCGGGGCGGTGAGGTCGAGCAGGGACGCCAGGGCGGCCAGGCCCTGCGGGGAGCGCAGCACCCCAGCGTCGCACTGCATCGCCGAGGCCAGCGCAGGTCGCGCCCCCGGGTCGGTACCGGCGCTGGGGCCACTGACGGCCCCAGGCCGACGGGCTGGCAGGTCCTCGCGCAACAAGCGGGCGGCGCCGGTGCCAGCGACGAGGCCTTCGAGCAGGGAGTTCGACGCCAGACGGTTCGCCCCGTGGACGCCGGTGCACGCGACCTCGCCGACGGCCAACAACCCAGGGACCCCCGTGCGGCCGTCGAGGTCGGCAGCCACCCCGCCACACGAGTAGTGCTGCGCGGGGCGCACGGGGATGGGTTCGGCGACCGGGTCGACCCCGGCTTCGCGGCACCCGGCCAGGACGGTGGGGAACCGGTGCTCGAGCACCGCCGCGCCCAGGCCCCGGGCGTCGAGGTAGAGGTGGTCGACGTTGTTGGCGGCCATGACCTGGGCCATCTGGGCGGCGACGATGTCACGTGGGGCGAGGTCGGCCAGGGGGTGCACCCCGGCCATGACGAGGGTCCCGCGCGCGTCACGCAGCACCGCGCCCTCGCCGCGCACCGCCTCGGAGATCAGCAGGGCCTGGTTGCCGACCGCACGCCCAGCGAACACCGTGGGGTGGAACTGGACGAACTCCACGTCGCGCAGCACCGCCCCGGCGCGCAGGGCCGCGGCCATCCCGTCGCCGGTCATCGCCGGGGGGTTGGTGCTCACGGCGAACACCCGGCCCAGACCCCCTGTGGCCAGCACTGTCGCACGGGCCAGGACCCGGCCCACCGACCCGTCGCCGAGGCTGGCGACCAGCGCGCCAGTGACCTGGCCGTCGTCGGCGCGTTCGAGGTCCAGCAGGTAGGTGTTCTCCGCGATGGTCAGGTGCCCGTCGGCCCGGGCGGTGGCCAGCACCGCTGTCAAGGCCCGCTGCACCTCAGACCCGGTCGCGTCGCCCCCGGCGTGGACGATCCGGGCGCGGCTGTGCCCACCTTCGCGGGTCTGGGCGAGCTTGCCGTCAGGCCCGGTGTCGAACGCCGCACCCCGGGCGACCAGGGCCTCGACCGCGGCGGGACCCTCGGCGGCCAGGCGGCGCACCGCCGCGGTGTCGCACAGCCCTGCCCCGGCGGTGATCGTGTCACGTGCGTGGGCCTCGACGTCGCCCAGGTCGTCGGTGGCCCTGGCGACACCACCTTGGGCCCACGGTGTCGACCCGGCGTCGAGGGCGCCTTTGGTCACGACCATGACGTCCAGCCCTGAGCCGATGAGCCCCGCGACGACTGACAGCCCGGCGACCCCCGACCCGATGACGAGCACGTCGCAGGTCCGGGTCCACGCTGCGCCGGGCGCAGCCAGGCGCGCGGCGACCGGCGCCGTCCGGGTCAGCACAGGTGTTGAGGTCACGAGCATGGTGCACCTCCTGTGGGCAACCAGCGGGGAGGTCGCCCGCGCGTGAACACGCCCCCGCGCCGCACGACGGCCAGAACCGTCCCCAGTGTCGCGGTCACCAGTGTCGCGGTCATGGTGCGCCTCCTGCTCCGATGGTGATCATGCGTTCGACGGCGGCGCGGGCCCGGGTGGCGGTGGCGGGGTCGACGTGGACTTCTCCGCGGCCGTCGCGCAGGCAGGTGAGCAGGGTGGTGGGGGTGGTCATCTTCATGTACGGGCACACGGCCCACGGGTCGACCGGGTCGAACCGCACGTCGGGGTTGGCGCGGCGCAGCTGGTGCAGCATCCCGACCTCGGTGGCGACCAGGACGCGGTCGACGCGGGTGCGGCGGGCCTCGTCGAGCATCCCGCCGGTCGACACGATGCGGATACGGTCGGCTTTGATGGCTCCTGACGCGGCCATCTCCAGCGCGGAGGTCGCGCAGGCGCACTCGGGGTGCACGAGGACGTCGGCGGCTGGGTCCTCGGCGATGGCCTGGGCCAGGACCTCCCCGCCGATCTCGTCGTGGACGTGGCACTGCCCGTCCCACAGGTGCAGGTCACGGCCGGTGACGCGGGCGACGTGGGCGCCCAGGTGCCGGTCGGGGACGAACAGGACCTCGCGGGCTGGGTCGATGGACGCCACGACGTCGACGGCGTTCGACGAGGTGCAGCACACGTCAGACTCGGCCTTGACCTCGGCGGTGGTGTTGACGTACGCGACGACGACGGCGCCTGGGTGCTCGGCCTTCCACGCGCGCAGCTGGTCGGCGGTGATCGTCGCGGCCAGGGAGCACCCGGCGGCGGGGTCGGGGATGAGCACCTGCTTGGCCGGGGCGAGGATCTTGGCGGTCTCGGCCATGAAGTGCACCCCGCAGAAGACGATCTGGCGGTGCGGGACGGACGCGGCGATCCGTGACAGGGCCAGGGAGTCGCCCACGTGGTCAGCGACGTCTTGCACCGCTGGCAGCTGGTAGTTGTGCGCGAGGATGACCGCGTCACGTTCGGCCGCCAAGGCGCGGACCTCCTCGGCCCAGCCCGGGGCTGGGTCGTCCTCGTGGATCCACACAGGCCGGGTGCCGGACGTGGCCGGCGCGGCTGGTGGTCTCTTCGTACGTGTCGTGGCCATCTGTGACCCTCCCGCTGCCTCTTGTGCTGTCCGGCGTGCCGGGGCCGGTGGGGCGTGTGCTGGTCGTCTGTGTTTTCGACTCTTGATCGATAACCTCGATGAGACTACTGTAAACCCCGTGGTGCCCCTCGTGTCTACCCCTGTCCCACAGTGCGGGCACGAAGTCCTGGCCGCTGTGCTCCAGGTCCGTGACGACGCCGTCCACGTCCTGGCGTGGCAGCGGGCCATGGCACCAGCCGCCGGAGCCTGGGCCCTGCCAGGCGGCGACCTGGGCCCCGACGAGCACCTCAACGCCTCGATCCGCCGCCAGCTGGCCCAGAAGGTCGACGTGCGCGAGCTGTCCCACCTCGAACAGCTCGACTCACGCGGACGCCCCGAACGCGTCCCAGGCCGACGCGTCGTCGCGACGAGCTACCTGGGCCTGATCCCCGCCGACGCCGACCCCCGCCTGCCCGACGACACCACCTGGCACCGCATCACCGACCTGCCCACCATGGCGTTCGACCACGGCCTCATCGTCCGCGCCGCCGCCGGGCGCCTGTCGCGCAAGCTCACCTACACCAACCTCGGCTTCGCCCTGGCCCCACCGCAGTTCACCATGTCCGAGCTCGCCCGCATCTACCGCGCCGCCCTGGGCCACGACGTCGACGTGACGAACCTCCAGCGCATCTTGCTGCGCCGCGCCCAGATCACCCCGACCGGCGCGACCGCCCGCCCCGGCCCCGGCGGTGGCCGCCCCGCCGCGATCTACCGCTTCACCGCCTATGAGCTCGCCGTCACCGACCCGTTCGCCGTCCTGTCCCCCCCACGCACCTGACCACGCGTCGCAGGGTGACCAGGGCCTCGTCATCGAACGACATGGTTCGCGTCGAACGACACGTGAAGAACCGTGGACTTCGCGTCGAACCGTTGCGCTCGAGCCGTTGCGTTGCAGCTGAGTCATCGGCTCTGTAGGCGGTGCACCGTCCTGCACCGAGAAGGTCGTGTCGGCCGCGCCTCATGGAGTCGCGTCGGGCAGCGTCCTGGAGCCCAGGAGGCTTCGTGGCAAAACTCCCCGGTAGTTATGCGTTGCCTGACGCGAAACTCCCCGGTAGTTTTGCAGGGGTGGGTGCGAAACTGGCCGGCAGTTTTGCTATGCTCGGCACGCGAGCCGTGAGGCTGCGGTCCGTCCGGAGGGAGCAACAGTGGAACGGTCGGTCATGGCCGAGCTCGTGGCCTGGAAGGACAGTCCCCGACGCAAGCCGTTGGTGCTGTTCGGGGCGCGGCAGGTGGGCAAGACGTGGTTGCTGCGCGAGCTGGGGCGGCGGCACTACGAGCGCACCATGTATGTGAGCCTCGACCAGTCGGCGACCGGGCGCGGGCTGTTCGACGGGGACCTGGACCCAGGACGGATCGTCGCCGACCTGGCTGTGCTCGTCGGTGGTGGGGCTGTGGACCCGGCCACGACGCTCATCGTCCTCGACGAGGTGCAGGAGGCACCCCGCGCGCTGGCAGCGCTGAAATACTTCGCGGAGGACGCACCGCAGTACCACGTCGCGTGCGCCGGGTCGTTGCTGGGTGTGGCGGCGCACCCTGGCACCTCGTTCCCGGTGGGCAAGGTCAACCTCCTCGACGTGCGGCCGATGACGTTCGCCGAGTTCGTGCAGGCGTCGGGCGAGCCGGGGCTGGCAGGCCTGCTCGCGGACGACGACCTCGACCGCCTGGCCCCGTTCCACGACACGCTCGTGTCGTTGCTGCGCTGGTACCTGTACGTC
>WRCL01000082.1 GCA_009783975.1 Micrococcales bacterium | reverse complement strand
CTTCCCAAAATCACAGGCCAACCCGGCCATGTCGCTGGCTGCACCGCTTCCCCTGTCACCGTCCGGCAGCACCCTGCCCCGCTTTTATATGGACCACACAAAATCTGAACCCAGTCCGGGTGTGGGGTGACACGGCTTCCTCCGTTCGCCCGCGACGCTCTGTCGGCTGGAGAAGACCGAGGTCGTGGCCGAAAACCATCACGCAGCAGTGCGCGCCACCGCACACATGTCGGCGGGACTGGCGCAGTGTGCCTGGTCGTCACAGTCCTGTCCAGCGTCATCCCCGCAGCCCTGCTGTTACGCCGCCATCGCGTCGCCTGGAACTGACCGTCCCCATTCACAAAACGTCGGCCCCGAAAGGGGTGGCCGTCGTCGTCAGGCTCAGGCCGCCAGCGGCGCCAGCGGGTGCAGGTCGACCCCGAGGGCTCGTGCACGCAGCAGGTGGTCGGCTGCTGCGAGGGTGCGCTCGCGTTCGGTGCTGGTCACGTCGATGCCGTAGTGCGTGCGGAACCAGTCTGCGGCTTCGGTCCACGACACCAGAGACCACCCGTCGCCAGAGACGGCGACGGGGAACCCGCCGGGGCCGCCTTTGCCGGTCGCGAGCTGTCGGACCCGCTCGTAGGTCTTCCCCACACGCTGGGCGACGGTCTTGAGCGACACGAGGTCTTCGTCTTCGAGCGCGACAACACCGAACCCAGCACGCTGGGCGTCAGCGACCACTGACACGATCGCCTCGGCCAGGGTCACGGCGTCACGGCTGACGCGGAGCAGGCCGCGCCCAGCGCCACGCTCGGGCGAGGAGTCGTCAAAGCCGGCCTCGAAGAGCAGGTCGATCTCGTCGTCGGTGGGCTCACGGTCCAGGTAGGCCGTGAAGTGGTGCGTGGTCATCAGGGTTCCTCCTCCCGGTGCGTTGTCTGGTGCCGTCGGACGAACGACCACATCTGGTTGACGTTGTGCTCTGGCACCCGTGGTGTGGACCAGATCGGCGTGTCCGCACCACAGGTGAGACACACGACGGCACCCCAGCGGTGCCCGCGATGGCCCTTGACCACATCGAACCCTTCTGGCAGGCCCCGCAGGGCACTGTTGATCGCGTTCTTTGGGTGCCGCCCCCTGCTGATCACCCGGACACCATATCACAGCGTTTGTGAGTATACAAATATGGAGTCGCCCCCAACGCGCCCTGTGGGCTCGGTTCACGGGACACGTTGGCGCATGACGTCGACGGTGTGGTTCCACGGGTACGCCAAGGTCCCACGTGCAGCGGCTGTCGCCCACAGTGAAAGGTGATGCTTCCGTCGAGATGTGATGCTCCTGCATCACTTCTCGACGGAAGCATCACCTTTCACCATGTGGGACAGGTCAACCGCCCAGCAGGGGCTGGTCGAAGTAGAACAGGGCCTCGTTGATCGCCAGGACGTCGTAGGTGCCGTTGGAGATGAAGTGCTCGACGATGACGTCGCAGGTCAGGGCTGAGGACAGGGTGTAGCCGGCGCGGGCGAGCAGGGCGCGGGTCTCGTCCAGGTCCAGGCCGAGCCCGACGGCCAGGGCCAGGGCGGTGCGTTTTGACGGCATGTACCCCGGGTTGGACCGGATCTTGGAGAACAGCCGGCGGTCGAGGTTGGCCCGGCGGTACACCTGCACGTCGGTGAGCTGTTTGGTGTCGACGAGGCGCAACAGGGTCGTCGCGAACGGCTCGTCGAGGTTCTCCACGACGGCCGCCAGGTGGGCTGGTGCCCTGGTCGCAGACCACTGCGGGGCAGACCGTCGCGCGGGGCCAGCGGGCGCGGCGGGGGCGCGAGGCGGGTCGACGCTGCGGGCCAGGGCCTGTGCGCCATCGCCGTGCGCGCTCGCGGGCGCAGGGCTTGTCGCCGGACGAGGCGTGTGTGCCGCCGGTTCGGCGCGGGCTGCCTGGACGCCGAGCTCACCGAACGCGTCAGCAGTGGGCGGCGTGCCGAACTGCGTCCAGTCTGCCTGGTCTGCAGGTGTGTCTGCTTGCTGTGCGGACGGTTCACCTTCTGGGGCCAGCAAGGTGGCAGCGTCGTCCGGCAGCGTCGACCAGTCCGGGCCCGTCGGTGAACCGTCGGGACCGTCGGAGGGCGCTGGTCCGGTGTGCGCGGCGTCTGGCTCCCACGCCACCGGTCCGCCGCGGGGGAAACACGGTGGGCGTGGCGCGGGCCGTGGCGGCGGCTTGATGGAGGGTCGGGAGCGATAGTCGAACTGGGATTGGGTCTGCTGGGGAGCGGGTCGCCCAGTGGTGTCGTCCCGCTGGGCTGGGGAGTGGCCGGGCGGTGGACCTGGGGTGGGACGCGGCGCAGCGGCGCGCGATCCCCGCGGCTCGGCGTAGGTGCCCGCCTGAGGTTCTTCCAGCGGGTACCCCTGGGGCTGCGGGGACAGGCTCGACGGGGCCTCGGCGAGGTGCCGGGCCAGGTGCCGCATCTGCCGGCGGTCCCCCGACGACCCGGTGTGGGCGACGACGATCTGCACGTCGAGGTCGGTGTCAGCCTCGCGGACGGAGGCTGGTGCCACCCGTAGCGCCCTGGTGCTGCCCCAACCCGAGGGGAGGTGCAACCTCACCGTCTCGTCGGCCCGCCCGGCGCGCAACGTCTCGAGGTACCCCCGGCGTGCTGCCTTCGCCCCGCGCCACCGTGGCGCGACGTCCCCCGGCTGGGCACGCACGATCGTCACCGGCACAACAAGCTCCCCTGGTAGCGCAGGACATCCATGCTCTCACACCGGCGTGGCGAAACAAGGTAGACTCGATCTACGTAAGATTCCATCTAAGTAAGATCGGATCTAACTTAGATTCGATCTTACCTGGGAGGCGGTATGACGTTCAGTGGCCGGGAGCGTGACCTGGCTGTGCTCACCGGGCAGTGGCGCAAGGTCGTCGACGGCAGCGCTGCGAGCCGTGGCCGTGCGGTCGTCGTCACTGGACGTCGCCGGGTTGGCAAGTCGCGCCTCGTGCAAGAGTTCGTGGACCGGCTCGGGGCGCCGGCTGTGGTGTTCCAGGCGACCCGGGGACGTCACCCTGCGTCGGAGCGGGCCGACCTCGCCGAGACCGTCGCTGCCTGCGACCTGCCAGACCAGGGCCAGGTCGTCGGGCTGGCAGCCACCGACTGGAACCAGGCCCTGCGCCTGCTGGCCCTGGCCCTGCCCGCCGACACCGCCTCGGTGGTCGTGCTCGACGAGGTGCCGTGGCTCATGGCCGAAGACCCCGAGTTTGAAGGGGCGTTGCAGACTGTCTGGGACAGGCACCTGAGCCAAAAACCGGTGCTGGTGATCCTGGTCGGTTCAGACCTGTCGATGATGCAGTCGTTGCAGTCCCACGAGCGGGCGTTCTTCGGGCGTGCCGCAACCATGACCGTCGAACCGCTGCACCTGGCCGACGTCGCCCACGCCACAGCGCTGGCCGGGCCCGACGCGGTCGACGCGTGGCTGACCACCGGGGGGTTCCCGGAGATCGTCGCCTCGTGGCCGCGGGGGTGCTCGTGGGAAGAGTTCGTGCGCCAGTCGTTGGCCGACCCGCTGTCACCGTTGCTCGTGTCGGCCCAGCTGACGTTGCTTGGGGAGTTCCCTGGACCATCGGTGTCACGACGGGTGCTTGAGGCCATCGGCGCCGGCGAACGCACGTTCGCGACGGTTGCTGCAGCAGCCAGCCCTGACCAGGGCCTCACCTCAGGCACCTTGGCCCCGGTGCTTCAGACGTTGCAGACCCGGCGTGCCATCGCCGTCGACCTGCCGCTGTCAACGGCGAACGACACCCGTAACCGCCGCTACCGTATCGCCGACCCATACCTGCGGTTCTGGCTCGCGTTCGGCGCGGACATGGTCGCGCTGGCCGAACGTGGACGCCCAGACCTCGCGTTGGCACGGGTCGAACGCTCGTGGGCCGCGTGGCGGGGTCGGGCGGTTGAGCCGCTGGTCCGCATGAGCCTGGAACGTCTGCTGCCCGATGACCAGTGGCCGCAGGTGATGACCGTCGGCGGGTGGTGGAACCGCCAGAACAACCCCGAGGTCGACCTCGTCGGGGCGGACCGGGCTGGGCGCCACCTCGGCTTTGTCGGCTCGGTGAAGTGGCACCAGACCCAGCCCTTCGACCACCACGACCTGGCCCAGCTGCTCCGTGACGCCCCCCGCGTCCCAGGCACCACCCCCCAGACTCCTGTGGTCGCCGTGAGCCGCAACGGTGCCGAACCTGGTCTGCCCCTGGCTGCCTGCTGGACCCCAGACGACCTCGTCGGGGCCTGGCGCTGACGCGGGGATCGGGGCGACATGGCGTTGCTCACAGCAGGTGCCGATGCCGTCACCGTCACGCTCGACGGGCGCCGGGGCTGACGCTGGAACCGCGGGCGCGCATGTCGTCGTCGTGACGTTTCGTCGGAGTTGGTCTGGAGTGGGGTGATTTGGTGGGTAGAGTGGCCGGGTGTTGTCCGGTGTGGTGCTCTCGCAGTGGTTGCAGCAGCGGGCTGGGACGGTGGTGCAGGGGTCGCTGATCTCGTTGAGCCCGGGGGGCCTGTTGCGGGTGTCGGCTGCCACCGACTCCACACCTGTGCAGTCGTTGTTGCCCGTGGTGCACGGGGGGCAGGCGGCGGTCGCGCGGGCGCGCGACGGTGCGGGGGTGGAGTGGGCGCTACGGGCCCAGGCGGTCGTCTCTGAGCAGGACAAGACCCGGCAGATGCAGCGGTTGGTGAGCATGCTCGCGGTGGTCACCGCCGCCCGTCAGGACCCCGGGAAGTACCCGGCGGTGCTGCCGGTGCAGGAGTCGTTCATCATGATCGTGCCGGGGTCCCAGGTGCCGATGACTGGCGCGGACCCTGAGTACGAGGTGTGGTGCGACCTCATGGCGTGGTGCCCCCAGGACCTCAACGACTGGCAGCGCACCACCAGCCCGCAGCCGCCCGTGGCGCAGGTGCTGGGGTTGTTCGCCCCGGTGCTGGCCACAGTTGCTGCGGTGCACGAGAACCTGGGCATCGTCCACCGTGACATCACGCCGAACAACGTGCTGGTCGACGGGGCCGGACGTCTGCTGCTCGCCGACTGGGGGATCGCCCACGGGATCGCCGCGGACCAGACCTCGACGTACACCCAGCTTATCGGGAACCGGGGGTTCGCCCTGCCGCCGGAGATGCTGGCGGGCGACCGGTCGGTGGGGCGCTACACCGACGCGTGGTACCTGGGGTGCTTGTTGTCGTGGATGCTCACCAGCGACACCCCTGGGCCGCAGCACGGGTCAGCATGGTTGCCTGCCAAGCTGCCGACCGACCCGGCTGGGCAGGTCGCCCGTGGTGTGATCACCGGGTTGTGCGCCCCAGACCCACACCAGCGCCTCGGGCTGCCCGAAGCGCTGAGCGCCCTGCGTGAAGGACGCGTGCCAACCCTGCCGCGACCAGTGTCCCGTCGCGTACCCACACCAGGGACCCAGATCGGTGTGGTGTACCCAGCGCCAGCTGGGCTGCGGCCGCCCGGACCACCGCCGGGGCCGCGACCACTGGCCCGCCCGGTGACACGTCCTCCAGGTCGGGCTGGGGCCACCGGTCCGGCACGCCCGGGGCCGCCGCGCAAGTCGCGGCCGTGGCGGTGGATACCGTTCGTGCTTGCCCTCGTGCTCGCGCTTGGCGGCGGCGGTGCAGGGGCGGTCTGGTTGGGACTGCAGGTCGCGCGGTATGGATCTGACGAGGCAGGTCCGGGTCCGAGCCCGACGACCACACCTGACTATGTCGTGTGGGACCAGGGCACCGGTGCGTACACCTGGCAGGAATACTGGGAGCCTGTGCTGGTGTTCACCTCCGCGGACAACCTCCCGCGGCACTTCACCTGCGACAGCGTGGAAAGATCGCTCGGCGGCGGTGCGACGATCACTGCGAACCCGCGCGCCAGGCTCAACATGGACCCCCTCGTGCTCACCGAGGACGTCGAGGTGACGTTCGATGTGCGGACCGGCTGCGGCGACGTGCGCATGACGTTGCCCCTGGAGGGCAACTGGCGTGTCAGCTGGAACGGTGTGCGCGAGTACCGCGCGTCCCCACGGCTGGACATCGACTCCGATTTCGGGGCCGACCCGGACACCTGGACGGAAGGCGAGAACGTCTTCGAGCACACCCCCCGCCCAGGTGAGCCCGTGCTGCACCTGAGGATCGAGGCCCGCGCGTCGGTCGACATCATCTCGGCGTACAGCAAGTGGCGCGACGGGACTGGGGCGTTCCCCATGCGTGAGACGGACTCGATGGTGCGGTACTGGTTCCCGTCACCTGCCGAGCTGCCCCGCTCGATCACGTGCAAGACGAGCAACATGACCGCCCTGGACTTCCGCAGGGCCGAGATCACCGACGACATCGACGTGAGCGTCGACTACGCAGCCGGGTGCCCGACGAACACGTTGCTGCTGTCACCGCAACAGAACTGGACCATCGACTGGACCGGTACCGGGTTGGCGTCCTTGCAGGTCGGGGCCGGCGCCAACGGCGCGCAACCCCAGATGGTCACCGGCCCCCAGACCGTGAGCCACATCGTCGACCCTGGCAAACCCACGTTGAACCTCACGGTCACCAGCGCTGCCACCGTCCACGTCGAAGCCGAGCGCGCCGTGTACTGACCGTCGCTGGTCTCACGGGGCGGCCCAGCAGGGCGCCGCCGGCCAGGGACTCTATCCTGGGGGACGTCATCTGGGGTCGAGGAAGGACGGGACGTGGCCGTACGTGTGGCTGTCGTGGGTTGCGGGACTGTGGGCTCCCAGGTGGTGCGGTTGCTCACCACGCAGGTCGAGGACCTGTCAGCGCGTGTCGGCGACCGGCTCGAGCTCGTCGGGGTGGCAGACCTGGACCGTGATGCGGTGATCGCGCAGGGGGTGGACCCGGCGCTGGTCACCGACGACGCTGCTGACCTGGTCACACGGGCAGATATCGTCGTCGAGCTCATCGGGGGGGCTGAGCCTGCGCGCCGGTTCATGCTGGCGGCGATGGCGTCGGGCGCGTCGGTGGTGACCGCGAACAAGGCGCTGCTCGCCGCGGACGGTCCGACGCTGTA
Organism: Micrococcales bacterium; assembly: GCA_009783975.1. Classification (GTDB taxonomy): domain Bacteria; phylum Actinomycetota; class Actinomycetes; order Actinomycetales; family Cellulomonadaceae; genus Cellulomonas. The sequence continues at coordinate 232 of WRCL01000082.1, read as the reverse complement.
CGACGCTGCCGCCGCCGCCGGCGTCGACCTGTACTACGAAGCGGCGGTCGCCGGCGCGATCCCGGTGGTGCGGGTGGTTCGTGAGGCGATGCACGGCGACCAGGTCAACCGGGTGCTCGGTATCGTCAACGGCACGACGAACTACGTGCTGGACACGATGGCCAGCTCCGACCTGGACCTGGAACGGGCCGTCAAAGACGCCCAGCGCCTGGGTTACGCCGAAGCCGACCCG
>WRCL01000081.1 GCA_009783975.1 Micrococcales bacterium | reverse complement strand
TGCGCACGCAACGCGTCGACGGACTCGAAACGGATGGTGGGGCGCAGGCGGACGAGGACCTCGACGACGACCTCCTCGTCGTACAGGTCCAGGTGGTCGTGGTCCAGGACGTAGGCCTCGACGCGGCGGTGCTTGCCGTCGAAGGTGGGGTTGGTGCCGATGGACACCGCGGCGGGCAGCTCGGGCTCGTCGACCAGCACAGTGCCGTCAGCGGTACGCGTACGACGCAACCACCCTGCGTACACACCGTCGGCGGGGACCATCCCGGCGGTCTCAGGCTCGAGGTTCGCCGTGGGGAACCCGAGCTGGTGACCCCGGGCGTCTCCGGGGACGACCCGGCCACGGATGCGGTGGGGACGGCCCAGGACCCGTGCGGCGGTGACGACGTCGCCGGCGGCGAGCAGCTCGCGCAACCAGGTCGATGACCAGCGCCGGTCGTGGGCGGTGTCGGCGATGTCTTCCACGACGCGCACGTCGAAGCCGAACTCGGCGCCCAGGGCGACCATCGTCGACAGGTCACCGCAGTTGCCGCGGCCGAACCGCATGTCGCGCCCAAGGACCACCGTCGTGGCGCGCAGCGCGTCGACGAGGTACGTGCGGACGAACTCTTCGGGCGTCTGGTCAGCGAACTCCAACGTGTAGCTGACCAGCAGCACCGCGTCCAGGCCCGTCGCGGCGAGCAGCTCGAGCCTGTCAGTGTCGCCGGTGACCAGCGGCGGTGCGTCGTCGGGCCGGTGCACCTGCAACGGGTGCGGGCTGAACGTGATCGCCACCGACGCCAGCCCAGCCGCCCGGGCGTCGTCAGCCAGGCGCCGCAGCACCGTCTGGTGCCCCACGTGCACCCCGTCAAAGTTGCCGATGGTGACCATCGACGGCCCGAAGCCGTCAGGTACCTGGGTCAACCCACGCCACAGCCGCACGTCGGTCCTCTCTGCGATCACATCAGTCACGACGGCCAAGCCTGCCACCCCCACAGCCCCCACGGCCACCCAGTCCCGCAGGACGAACGCCCGGGCGAGGCCGGAGGTACCCGATGCCGAGCTCCAGCCCCACGGCGGCGACATCGGCTGCGGCCTTCCACGCTTTGTCCGCCACGTGCGACGCAGAGACCAACCGCAGCTGGGTCATCGCAACAGCCTGTTCATCAGGACTGTCGCGGCGGGGGTGTTGTTCTGGTGGACCAGGTCGACCCACACCCGCCACGGGGACAGCAGGGGCAAGGACGGCTGGGCAGCGATGGCGGCGAGCAGGTTCGGGTCGGCGCTGACAGCAAGGGTCACCGTGGCTGTCTCCGGGGTGGCTGGGGTTGCGCCGACTGCGCTGAGGTCGGCGAGATTGGCGGCCCACACCCACGCGGTGGCTGGGCGGGCCCATGGCGCCCAGGTGTCGGCGGCGACGTCGCCGCTGACTGCATGGCGGACACCAAGCTCACCCAGGTGCCCGGAGATGGTCGTCGCGGCGTGGACCGGGGGGTCGAGGACCGTCCAGGTCGTCGCCAGGCGTGGGGTGGTCGGATACCGCTCGACCAACCAGGCGGCAAGGGCCGCACGGTCGGCCGGACGCCACCCGTCGGCGTCGCGGACGACAAGGTCGCCCAGCTGCCCGAGCACCTGGCTCACACGCACCCGCGACACCCCGCTGCGCGCCGCAAGAGCGTGCTGGTCCCCCGCGGGCGCCTCGAGCAGAGCGAACGCCACCGCGTAGGTGCCCCACGGCACCCGGCCCGGGCGGGGTGAGGCGCGCGTCGCTGCCGGTGGACGTGACAGGTGGTGCGCCTGGCCCCCCGCATCGACGAGCACACCCTCGACGCCACCATCCTCGCAGGACGCGACGATGGACACACCATGCGTCTCGGCGGCATCAACCTGGTCCTGTGTCAGCCGGTCGGTGACGAGCAGCAGCCGGGTCCCGGCTGGCACGCCGTCCGCCACGCGCCTGATCGTCGAGGGGTGCACCGGGCGGCGAGAGGTCTTCACCTGGTACGTCGTCGACGGCAGAGAAGGACCACGCAACACCAGGTCTGCCCCTGCGGCACCGCTGGGGCAGTCCACGACGATCCCGTGCTCGGTCGCCAGACCGGTCCACAACCGTGCCGATGTAAGCATTGATGGGCCTCTCCCGATATTGCTTACATCCTAGCCCAAAAACCAGCCCAGGGCGAGGACAATGGGACGGTTCCTCCCACTGTCCTCGCCGGTCAGGCAGGAGCCAGGACGAGCAGGGGGCGCAGGTGCGCAGCGGCCGGGGCGACGATGGCGACGAGGGTGCCGTCGGGGGCGATGGTGGCGAGGGGGTGGTCGTCGGGTTCGTCGTGGCGGGTGATACGACGGCCATAGCTGAGCTCGCGGGTCTCGTCAGGGGTCAGGACGCGGGTGGCCATGACGGCACGGGCGGCGGCGGCGGGGGTGGTGACCGGCAGGCGAACCTGCGGATCAGTCGCGGACAGGTCGTCCAGTGTGCGGGCCTCATCAAGGGTGAACCCTCCGACGCGGGTGCGGCGCAGCATCGTCAGGTGGCCTCCGACGCCCAGGGCGGCGCCGAGGTCGCGGGCAAGGGCGCGCACATACGTCCCAGATGAGCACACGACGCGGACGTCGACGTCGGTGAACGTACCGCTACGGCGCAGGTCGCCGGTCTCGAAGACGGCGACGTGGACGGGCCGGGGTGCCAGCGCGACGTCTTCGCCGGCGCGGACGCGGGCGTAGGCGCGCACACCGTCGACCTTGACCGCTGAGACGGCGCTGGGGACCTGTTCGATGTCGCCGGTGAGCGCGGCGGCGGCTGCAACCAGGTCAGCAGGCGCGACTGCGCTGGCGTCGGCGGTCGACACGGTCTGGCCCTCGGCGTCGTCGGTGGTCGTCGACGCCCCGAGGCGCACCGTGGCCAGGTACTCCTTGTCGGCGCCGGTGATGTAGGTCAGCAGCCGGGTCGCCCGGCCCACACCGACGACGAGCACCCCGGTCGCCATCGGGTCCAGCGTCCCGGCGTGGCCGACACGGCGGGTGCCGGCCAGGCGCCGCATCCGCGCGACGACGTCGTGGCTGGTCCAGCCTGCGGGTTTGTCGACGACGACGACACCGTCGGCTGCTGTGGGCCGACGTGGCTGCGGGGCGGGGGCACTCACTCGTCGTCGGGGTGCCGGTACGGGTCTGCCTCACCTGCGGGTGTGGCGTCCTGGGCGAGACGGGCGAGCTCGGCGTCGCGCCGGGCGGCCTCGTCGAGCGCCGCGGCCAGGTGCGCCGCGGTCTCGGGGACCGCGTCGAGGTGGAACGTCAACGACGGGGTCAGGCGCACCCCGGTCTGGCGGCCGACCTCGGAGCGGATGACCCCGGTCGCCGACTGCAGCGCGACCGCCGAGGCCTCGCGCGCGTCGGCGTCACCGAGCACGGTGTAGAACACGTCGGCGTGCTGCAGGTCCCCGGTGACGCGGACGTCGGTCACCGTGACGAACCCCAGGCGTGGGTCTTTGATGCGGGTGTCGAGCATCTGCGCGACGACCTCGTGGATCCGGTCGGCCAGGCGCAGCGCCCTGGGGTTGTCGTTGCTCATGGCACCATCTTGCCTGCCGTGTCACGCAGTTTCCACGCGGTGAGCAGGTCAGGCATAGTTCGCCATCGCCTCAGCCTGGCGCATCTGGTCGTGCACCATCGGCACGACCATCTGGTTCACCGCCGGCACGACGGTGCGGTACGTGAACCGGTGCTCGTCGTTGGAGACGACGACCTCGACGAACCCTGAGACGACCTGCTCCTTGGCGAGCAAGAACAGCAGGCTCAACACGGTCAGGCAGAAAAACCCGACGATCGACATGACGACGGCCCACGTCGGGGTGCGCCGGTCGATCCTCGTGTGGTCGATCATCGTCCAGCGCGAGCCACGTAACGGGCAGGCACCGACCGGGGTCAGGACCATCCCGTCACGGACCTGGATGTCACCGATCTGCAAGAACCCTGGCTGGGGGTAGGGCGAGTACGGCATGACGGACATGGCGGGAGTCTATCGTCACACCACCACGCCCAGACCCCGCCTCAGGCTCGACCGGGACCGGTCGTCTGCCGCACCTGCGGGGTACGGCAGACGACACAGTCACACGCGGGGTTTCTCGCGCATCTCGAAGGTCTCGATGACGTCGTCGACGGTGATGTCGTTGTACGACCCCAGGCCGATACCGCACTCGTACCCTTCGCGGACCTCGGTCGCGTCGTCCTTGAAACGTTTGAGCGAGTCGATGGACAGGTTGTCCCCGATGACCTTCCCGCTGCGCAGGACGCGCGCCTTGGCACCGCGGCGGATCTCGCCGCTGCGCACCAACGACCCAGCGATGTTGCCGAACTTCGAGGAGCGGAACACCTCGCGCACCTGCGCGGTACCGAGCTGGACCTCCTCGTACTCGGGTTTGAGCATGCCTTTGAGGGCTGCTTCGACATCGTCGATCGCCTGGTAGATGACCGAGTAGAAACGCACGTCGACGCCTTCGCGGTCAGCGAGGTCTTCGACCCTCTCGGCGAACTTGACGTTGAAGCCGATGATGATCGCGTTGTCGACCGTGGCGAGGTTGACGTCGTTCTGGGTGATCGCCCCGACGCCGCGGTGGATGACGCGCAAGGCGACCTCCTCGCCGACGTCGATCTTCAACAAGGCGTCTTCCAGGGCCTCGACAGCACCAGACACGTCGCCTTTGATGACGAGGTTGAGCGTCTCGACCTTGCCTGCCGCCAGCGCCTGGGTGAAGTCTTCCAGGCTGATGCGCTTACGGCGTTTCGCCAGCAACGCTGCCCGTTCAGCCGCTTCGCGTTTCTCGGCGATCTGGCGGGCGGTGCGGTCGTCGGGGGCGACGATGAACGTGTCCCCGGCTGAGGGCACCGAGGTCAACCCGAGCACCTGGACCGGCCGCGCGGGCAACGCCTCGGTGACTGGGTCACCGTGCTCGTCGAACATCGCCCGGACCCGTCCATAGGCCCTACCAGCCACGACACCGTCACCGACACGCAACGTCCCGGACTGGACGAGCACGGTCGCGACCGCACCACGTCCCTTGTCGAGGTTCGCCTCGATCGCCACACCGCGGGCGTCCTTGTCGGGGTTGGCCCGCAGGTCCAAAGCGGCGTCGGCGGTGAGCAGCACCGCTTCGAGCAGGTCGTCGATCCCGATGCGCTGCTTGGCCGAGACGTCGACGAACATCGTGTCGCCGCCGTACTCCTCAGCGACAAGGTTGTACTCGGTCAGCTGCTGGCGGATCTTGGAGGGGTTCGCACCTTCTTTGTCGATCTTGTTCACCGCGACGACGATCGGCACACCGGCAGCCTGGGCGTGGTTGAGCGCCTCGATGGTCTGCGGCATGACGCCGTCGTCGGCGGCGACCACAAGGATCGCGATGTCCGTCACCTGGGCACCACGGGCACGCATCGCGGTGAACGCCTCGTGACCGGGGGTGTCGATGAACGTGATCTTGCGCTCGATGTCCTCGTGGGTGGTCTTGACCTGGTAGGCGCCGATGTGCTGGGTGATCCCGCCAGCCTCCCCGGCGACCACGTCGGTGGACCGGATCGCGTCGAGCAGCTTGGTCTTGCCGTGGTCGACGTGACCCATGACGGTGACGACCGGCGGACGTGGCTGCAGGTCGTCGTCGGACTCGGCGGCCTCTTCGGCGCGCAGGTCGATGGCGAACGTCTCCAACAGCTCACGGTCTTCTTCTTCGGCGGAGATCATCTCGACCGAGTACCCAAGCTCGGAGCCGAGCAGGGCGAAGGTGTCCTCGTCGAGCGACTGGTTCGCCGTGGCCATCTCGCCAAGGTGGAACAGCACTGTGACCAGCGACGCAGGGTTCGCGTCGATCTTGTCGGCGAAGTCGTTGAGCGACGACCCGTGCCGCAGGCGCACCACAGTGGCACCGCTGCCGCGCGGGACCATCACCCCGCCGACCGACGGAGCCTGCATCTGCTCGTACTCTTGGCGTTTGGCGCGTTTGGACTTGCGCCCACGCACCGGCCGGCCACCACCGCGCCCGAAAGCGCCCTGGGTGGACCCACGTCCTGCACCAGCAGGACGACCGCCGCCGCCTCCAGGACGACCGCCAGCACCACCGAAACCGCCGCCGGGCGCACCGGCACCGCCGCCGCCACCAGGACCGCCGCGGAAGCCCCCACCGCCGCCGCCACGGCCGGGGCCACCGGAGCGGCCACCTGCGGGACGTCCGACACCGGTGGACGTACGCCCCGGCATCATCCCTGGGTTGGGCCGTGGCCCACCAGGGCGCGGACCACCAGGACGCGGGCCACCGGGCCGGTCAGAACGCTCGGGACGGTCGCTGGTGCCAGGACTGCTGCGACGCTCACCAGGACGCGGCATCCCCTGCGACGAGGCGAACGGGTTGTTGCCCGGACGGGGACCACCGGCACGTCCTGCCCGGTCGCCACGGTCACCGCGTTCACCCCGGTCGCCACGGTCACCCCGGTCACGTTCGGGACGTTCGCCGCGTTCGCCACGTTCCCCAGGACGGGGCATCCCTTGCGACGGGGCGAACGGGTTGTTGCCTGGGCGGGCCTGCGGACGCGGCCCAGGACGAGGACCAGCCTGGCCCGTCTCGGTCTCGGCGTCGCCGGGCTCGGAGAACACCGGTTCGCGGACCTGGTCTGCGACAGGTTCGACCGGTGCGGGCGGGGGGGCCGGCGGCGGGGTGGTGTCCACCGGGGCTGGGGGTGGTTCGGGGGCCACGACCGGGGCCGGCGCCGCAGGTGTGTCCACCGGCGCTGGTGGAGGTTCTGCCGGTGCCGGGGGCTGGGCCGGGTATGCGGCGCGCAGCTTGCGCACCACGGGAGCCTCTATCGTCGACGATGGTGAGCGGACGAACTCGCCCAGCTCACCGAGCTTCGCCATCAGGGCCTTGCTGTCAACACCGAGCTCTTTGGCAAGCTCGTAGACGCGGACCTTGGCCACATCACTCCTGTCTCGGCCCAAACCCGAGGCAGGGTGGGACCGTCTAGTACGGGGCGTTCATCGCTGTGGACTCATGACCGTGCACATCAGTGCGTACTCATCGGGCAGCCATCGGCTTCGTCAACCCGCTTCCTGGTTCGACTGTCTACTCCGGCCCGGGGGTCCCGGACCATCGTGTGTGCCCGGTGCTCCAGACCTGGCGACCACCTGCGCCACCGCGTCGTCGAACGCTGTGGTGTCCAGCGGACCTGCGTGGCGCAGGGCCCGGCCGAACGCCTTGCGCCGTTGCGCGAGGACGAGACAGTCCAGGTCTGGGTGCACCCAGGCACCCCGT
>WRCL01000080.1 GCA_009783975.1 Micrococcales bacterium | reverse complement strand
GAGCTCGAAGGCCCTGGGCGCACATACCTGGCTGCTGAGGCTGACGGGGTGCTCGTGGGGTATGCCGGGCTGGGTTGTGACGGGCAGGACGCTGATGTGATGACCATCGGCACAGCCACCGCCGCGCAGGGCCGTGGTGTGGGACGGACCTTGTTGTGCGCCCTGCTCGACCTGGCCGCCGGGCTTGGCGCGCAACGGGTGTTCTTGGAGGTCCGGGTCGACAACGACGTCGCGATCGGCCTGTACGCCTCGCAGGGTTTCGTCCAGGTCGGCCGTCGCCGCGGGTACTACCAGGGGGTTGACGCGTGGACGATGTGCCGGCACCTGGGCCCTGCCCCGTCGTGAACGTCCCCGGCCTATGCTGGCGGCGTGGCACCACTAGTCCTGGGGATCGAGACCTCGTGCGACGAGACCGGTATCGGGCTCGTCCGTGACGGCGAGCTGCTCGCTGACGGCGTCGCCTCGTCGGTCGACGAGCACGCACGGTTCGGGGGGATCATCCCCGAGATCGCCTCGCGGGCGCACCTGGAGGCGATGGTCCCGACGTTGGACCGGGCGTTGACGACCGCCGGGGTGGACCTGGCCGACGTCGACGTTGTGGCTGTCACCGCCGGGCCTGGGCTCGTCGGGCCGCTGACCGTCGGCACAGCCGCAGCCAAAGCCCTCGCCCTGGCGCTGGACCGGCCCCTGTACGGGGTCAACCACATCATCGCCCATGCCGTCGTCGACACGTTGGTCCACGGGCCGTTCGACGACCGTGTCATGGCCCTGGTCGTCTCTGGCGGGCACGCGTCGTTGCTGCTCGTCGACGCCACGGTGCATGTGACCGAGCTCGGGTCGACGCTCGACGACGCTCCCGGTGAGGCGTTCGACAAGGTGGGACGGCTGCTGGGCCTGCCCTACCCAGGTGGTCCGCATATCGACCGTCTCGCACGTGAGGGCACCCCCGACGCCATCGCGTTCCCCCGGGGCCTGACCGCCGCCAAAGACCAGGCCAAGCACGCCGCGAACTTCTCGTTCTCGGGGCTGAAGACCGCTGTGGCCCGGTGGGTCGAGGCGCGCCAGGACGCTGGTGAACCCGTGCCGCTGGCCGACGTCGCCGCGTCGTTCTCCGCAGCGGTCGCCGACGTGCTCACCGCCAAAGCCTTGGCCGCGTGCGCCAGGCACGAGGTGGGGACCTTGGTCGTCGGCGGGGGGTTCTCGGCGAACTCCCAGCTGCGTGACCTGGCCCAGGTCCGGTGCTCGGCCGCTGGCGTGCGGCTGCGGATACCCCCGGTCCGGTTGTGCACCGACAACGGGGCGATGATCGCTGCCCTCGGCGCTGCGCTCGTCGACCGTGGTGTGCCGCCAAGCCCGCCGGACTTCGGTGTCGACTCGACGTTGCCGCTGACCCAGGTGGTCGTGTGACAGGCACGGCTCTCCACGTCCGACGCACGTGGTGTCCTGGGAACACGTTTCGCCGCAGTGAGCCCACCGCGCCGGTCCGGACCGGTATCGTCTGGGCTGTACCGTCCGGCACGACCGAAGGGAACGATGCCGTGCCCTGCCAGGTGCCCCAAGATACCTGGGGCTGGTCGTGAGCACAGTGCTGGGTGGGCGCTACGAGCTGGGCGAACGGATCGGGCGCGGGGGGATGGCCGAGGTGTACATCGCCCACGACCGGCGCCTGGAACGTGTGGTCGCGGTCAAGGTGCTCATGCCCGACTCTGCACGTGACCCGTCGTTCGAGGAGCGGTTCCGCCGTGAGGCAAAGGTCGCAGCCGCGCTCAACCACCCTGCGATCGTCGGGATCTACGACACCGGCGAGGAGGTCATCGGACCTCGTTCGCAGCGTGTGTCGTACATCGTCATGGAACATGTCGCCGGGCGGACCGCACGTGAGCTGCTCGAGGACGGGATGAGCCAGGACCAGGCGCTGGACATCGTCACCGGGCTGCTGTCAGCGCTGGACTACTCCCACCGTGCCGGGGTCGTGCACCGCGACATCAAACCAGGCAACATCATGGTCACCACGACCGGTGCGGTGAAGGTCATGGACTTCGGGATCGCCCGCGCCCTGGACAGCCCCGCCTCGGGGCTGACCCAGACCTGGTCGATCGTCGGCACAGTGCAGTACATGTCACCTGAGCAGGCCAGCGGCGAGCAGGTCGACGCCCGCTCGGACCTGTACTCGGCCGGGTGCGTGCTGTTCGAGCTGCTCACCGGCGAACCGTTGTTCACCGCCGACTCGATGGTGGCCGTCGCGTACAAGCACATCGCAGAGACACCCCCGGTGCCCTCGCACCTCAACCCTGCGGTCCCTGCGGTGCTCGACCAGGTCGTCGCCCGGGCGCTGGTGAAGAACCGTGACGCGCGGTACCAGACCGCCGCGCAGTTCCGCACCGAGGTCGAGGCTGTGCGGCGGCCGAACGCACCCCCCCGTGCCCCCGTCCCGGCCCCACGTGCCCCAACCGCACCTGTCCAGGCACCTGCCGCCCCTGCCACCGCGGCGCTGGCTGCTGCCGCGCCTGCGACCGCCGGGTTGGCTGGCGGCCCGGTGACCTACGCGGTTCCCGGTACGGTCGTCCCCGGGCAACCTGTGGTGTTCGGCACGTACCCGGCAGGTGTTGCCTACATGGCCTCGCCTGGGTACGAGCCGGCCTCAGCTGTCGAACCCCCTGAGTCCTTGGGCTGGCTCATCGGTATCGAGCTCGTCGTCGCCGTCGTCGCCCTCGCTGGGATCGTGCTCATCTTGCTCGCCTCAGGCTGAGCCAGGCCCCTACAGCGGGTGCCCAGCCTTCATCTCGGCGACCAGTGACCGCACGACTGCGGCGAGGTCGCCGTCGTGACGCCGCGCCACCGCGCGCTGGCGCTGGTACGAGGCTCCGCGCCGGACGATGGAACGGACCTGGTCCAGCTCGTCGGCGCAGCCCAGGCGCTCGGCGACCGGTGCCAAGGTGGCCAACCACCCGGCGACCGAGTCGGTGACGAGCTCTTCGGACCCGTCGGCGCCGGTGATGACGATCGCGTCCATCCCGTACCGTGCCGAACGCCACTTGTTCTCCTGCAGGTACCACGGTGGCATCGTCGGCAAGGCACGTCCGGCGTCCATCTCGGCGGAGAAGTGCTCGACGAGGCAGTGCGTGAACGCTGAGATCGAGGCGACCTCGGCGAGGTTCGTCGCCCCGTCGGCGACACGGACCTCCAAGGTGCCGAACTGGGGCGAGGGCCGCACGTCCCACCGCAGCTCGGTGAACTCCTCGATGACCCCGACGTGGAGCATGTCACCGACGTACTGCTCAAGCTCGTCCCACTGGTCGAACCCGGGTGGCAGCCCCGCGGTCGGCAGCTGCTGGAACAGCAGGGCACGGTTCGAGGCGTAGCCGGTGTCTTGCCCAGCCCAGAACGGTGAGGACGCTGACAGCGACTGGATGTGCGGGAAGACGGTCATCATCGCCCGGGAGACCGGCAGCACCTTGCCCCGGTCTTCGATCCCCACGTGCACGTGCACCCCGAAGATGAGCATCTGGCGGCCCCACCACTGCGTACGGTCGATGAGCGTGGCGTACCGGGCCTTGTCGGTGACTTTTTGCCGGGCCCAGTGGGCGAACGGGTGGGTGCCAGAACCCATGAGCTCGATCCGCAGGGGCGCGGCTGCTGCGGCGACCTGGTCGAGCGTCGCGGCGAGGTCCGCGGTGGCCTGCGCGACAGTGCGGCACACTCCCGAGGCGACCTCGACAGTGTTGGCGAGCAGCTCAGGTTTCACCCGCGTCTCGTCGCCCACAGCGGTGAGCACGGCGTCTGCGGCCTGGCGCAGGTCGCCGGAGTCAGCGTCGACGAGCGCGACCTCCCACTCCAGGCCGAGGGTGGACCGTGCAGACCGGGCGAAGCCCAGGGTCGTGGGCGCGGCCATCAGCAGGTCCCGGGGTCTGCGACCGTCATGTGGCGATCGTCCCACGCCAGGCGGGGGGCTGCCCAGCCCCCACAGGACTGTCCGGTGCCGTGCGTGAGGACGGTCAGTACGAATCGGACACAGTGTTCGGTATCGTCAGTGACGAACGGACCGCTGCCACCAAAGGGGAACTCCCATGCGTCCACCATTCGTCCGCCAGACCGTCGCGCTCGCCGCAGCGGTCACCTTGTGCTCTGGCCTGCTCGTCGGGTGCGGGGGCAACAAGGACGACGGCAACACCAACGGCGACGACAGCACGAAGAAGAACTCACGTTCCAGCGCAGGGGTCCTCGAGGTCGACCTCGCCAACCCCTTGGCCACGAACACGTTCGACATCCCTGGTTCGACCAACGACCGGGTCGACATCGGCGTGCTCGGCCTCACGGTCGAAGGTGACCTGCAGGTGCTGCACCTGGTGTTCACACCACACTTCGGCTCAGAGAACCGCGCCAACACCATCTCGCTGTCACGGATGCTCGGCAAGAAGTACGCGAACGCCAAGTTCGCCCCACGGCTCATCGACCGCAAGAACCTGAAGATCTACCACGTCGTGGAGAACTTCAGGACTGCCGACGGCGCCGAGGTGACCAACGGGGTCTCCATGTACGTCTACGCGGTGTTCGCCGCTCCGCAGGATGCCGACGCTGTCTTCGACCTGCAGATCAGGGACTCGTGGATGCCGTTCACCCAAGTCAAGCCAGAGAAGTGAGCCCCGAGATGAACGACACGGTCCCAGTGGCTCCTGACGACGACATCACAGTGCTGGCCGGCCGGTACGAGCTGCGCGAGCTGCTGGGTTCTGGCGGGATGGCTGATGTGTACGCAGCGGTCGACCGGCGTCTGGGCCGCACCGTCGCGGTGAAGATCTTGCGTGCAGACCTCGCCCACGACGAGTCGGTCCGTGGACGTTTCGCACGTGAGGCGCACTCGGCTGCGGCGCTCAACCACCCAGCGGTCGTCGCCGTCCACGACACCGGCGACGAGACGGCCGAACCGTTCATCGTCATGGAGTACGTCGCAGGCCACACCCTGCGCGACGTCATGTACGAAGGCCAGCCGATGGCCGTGGACCAGGCGCTGGAGATCACCACCGGTGTGCTCCACGCCCTGGAGTACGCCCACGCCGCGGGGATCGTCCACCGCGACATCAAACCGGGCAACATCATGATCACCCCGACCGGTGCGGTGAAGGTGATGGACTTCGGCATCGCCCGTGCCGTCACCGACGACATGACCATCACCCAGACCGTTGTCGGCACCCCGGCGTACCTGTCACCTGAGCACGCCGAGGGCCGCCCTGTCGACATCCGTTCCGACCTGTACTCGACCGGCTGCGTGCTGTTCGAGCTGCTCACCGGACGGCCCCCGTTCATCTCCGAGTCGGCGTACGTCGTCGCGGTCCAGCACATCCAAGAACCGCCACCGGTCCCCAGCACGCTCAACCCGGCACTACCTGCCGTGCTCGACCAGATCGTCGCCAAGGCGCTGGTCAAGGACCGCGAGGCACGGTTCCAGACCGCCGCGGAGTTCCGTGCGGCCCTCGCAGCGGTCGCCACAGGCGGCCCGGTCCCGGCGGTGGCGCCCAGGCCTGAGACCCCCGCGGAACACACGACTGACCCCATCGTCGTCGTCGACACCGCGCGGATGCCGGTGCCGGCCCTGCCGCCGCTCGACGCGAGCGTCGCCGCACCGGTCGACCCGGTCGCGGCGATGGCCAGCGCACCACCACCTGCGCCGGTCCCAGCCTCACCATTTCCTGCTCCGGTCCCTGCGGACCCTCCGGCGACGGCCTTCCCGGTCGAACCACCTGTGCCGAACACCTTTGCTGCCACAGCCCCGACCGCTGTGACCCCGCCGACGAGCGTCATGCCGGCCGGGCCTGCTCTCGGGCCACCTGCGGCAGCCGCACCTGTCGAGCCGCCGACGTACCCCGCGGCTGCGCCCCGGGCCACACGCCGGTGGCCGTGGGTCGCCGCCGCGGTTGCGGCCGGTGTCATCATCGTCGGTGGTGTGCTGTTCGCCGTCCTGCAGGACAGGAGCGGCGGTGGCGGTGCAGCCACACCCGGTGCGACCCCTGTGTGGACCGCGGCCTTCGACACCTCCGGGCTCAACCCGCGCCCGGACCCGAAGACGTCGGTTTTCACCGCAAGCACCGGCGGGACGGTCTCGCCGATCAATGCTGACGGTTCGGTGTGGCCGTTGATCGCCGAAGAGGACAGGAACGGCAGCAAGGTCGTCACGCTGTCGGCTGACATCCTCTTCCCGTTCGGCGCATCCACGCTCGACGACGGCGGCGAGGCCATGGTCCGAGGTGCGGTGAAGTACGTCCCGAAGGGATCGACGGTCCACGTCACCGGGTACACCGACTCGGTCGGCACCGACGCGGAGAACTTCACCTTGTCCCAGAAGCGCGCCGCGGCGGTGGCTGCTGTCGTCGTCTCCGCCCGCCCCGACCTCGACGTGCACACCGAAGGCAGAGGTCCGCAAGACCCGGTCGCGCCGAACACCGAACCCGACGGCTCTGACAACCCCGAGGGCCGCGCCCTGAACCGACGCGTGGAGCTCACCTACAGCTGAAGACGGTGGGAAGGCAGTGGGGACGGTTCCTGCTGTCTTGCGGACCGCCGCCGGGCGGCGGTCTCGCAAGACAGAGGAACCGTCCCCACCGTCTTCAAGACGGAGCAACCGCCGGGTCCAGGTTGGTGGCAGGATCGGGGGGTGACTCCTGAGGCGTTGGCGGCGGTGCTCAGCCCGCAGGGGTGGGCGTTGCTCAACGCGTTGCCGCCGTACGACGAGCGCCAAGCGCTGCGGGTCTCACAGCGTCTGCACGACGAGGGGCTGGACCCAGCCCTCGTCGCCGCGGTGCTCACCCAGTCACGGCTGCGTGCCAAGGCACGCGAGAAGTTCGCGAATTTCGCCGATGGCATGTTGTTCACCGCTGTCGGGCTGGAGCAGGCGACGCGGTTGACGGTCGCGGCGCACCACGCGCACAGGTTCCGCGAGGCTGGGCTCACCTGCGTCGCAGACCTCACCTGCGGTATCGGCGCGGACGCGATGGCGTTCGCCGGGGTGGGGCTGGCGGTCCGCGCTGCCGAGACCGACGAGGTCACCGCCGCGGTCGCCACGGTGAACCTGCGGCACTTCCCCGAGGCGACCGTCACCCACAACGACGGCCTGGTCCTGGACCTCGCCGGCGTCGACGGGGTGTGGGCCGACCCGGCCCGGCGCCGCCGCAGCGGGTCACGGGTGTTCGACCCGGCAGCGTTCTCCCCGCCCCTGGACCAGGTCTTGGCCCTGCGCGAGAAGGTCCGGGCCCTGGGGATCAAGCTCGGCCCGGGTCTGGCGCACTCTGCGGTCCCGTCCGACGCCCGCGCCCAGTGGGTCT
>WRCL01000079.1 GCA_009783975.1 Micrococcales bacterium | reverse complement strand
GCGACGAACGCGGGCTGGTCGGCACACCTGGTGAGCACGGGCCGCACACCGAGACGTTTCGCTACACCGGTGGGGTCGTCGACTTCGTCGAGCATGTTGCCACTGACGCTGCGGTGACCGACGTGTGGCACCTGACCGGTGAGGGGACGTTCACCGAGACCGTCCCGGTGCTCGACGACCACGGCCACATGCGCCCCGCGCAGGTCGAACGCACCTGCGCCGTGGACGTCGCGGTGCGGTGGGGGACCGGGTACGACACTGACGTGCGCACGTTCGTCAACGTCATCGCCACCCCCAAAGGCGGCACCCACGCCGCGGGGTTCGAGGCGGGCCTGCTCAAGGCCGTGCGCGCCGGCGTCGCCGCCAACGCCCGGCGGCTGAAGATCTCGGCCAAGGACGCTGCGACCGAACGTGTCGAGAAAGACGACGTCCTGGCTGGGCTGACCGCTGTGGTCACCGTCCGCCTGGCTGAGCCGCAGTTCGAGGGGCAGACCAAAGAGGTCCTGGGCACCGCGGCGGTGCGCGCGATCGTGGCCAAGACCGTCGAGAACGGCCTGCGCCAAGCGCTGGAGAGCACCCGGGGCGTCGGCAAGGCCCAGGCGGCGGCGTTGCTGGACAAGGTCGTGGGCGAGATGCGCACCCGGTTGTCGGCGCGCAAGCTCAAAGAGATCTCCCGGCGCAAGAACGCCCTGGAGTCCTCGTCGTTGCCCGCCAAGCTCGCCGACTGCCGCGTCGACGACGTCGACCGCTCTGAGCTGTTCATCGTCGAGGGCGACTCGGCGCTGGGCACCGCCAAGCTCGCGCGTTCTTCTGACCACCAGGCTCTGCTGCCGATCCGCGGCAAGATCCTCAACGTCCAGAAGGCCTCGGTCACCGACATGCTCAAGAACGTCGAGTGCGCGGCGATCATCCAGGTCGTCGGGGCAGGGTCGGGCCGCACGTTCGACATCGACGCGGCCCGGTACGGCAAGGTCATCATGATGACCGACGCCGACACTGACGGTGCCCATATCCGCACCTTGTTGCTGACGTTGTTCTTCCGGTACATGCGGCCCCTGGTCGAGGCTGGCCGGGTGTTCGCCGCTGTGCCCCCGCTGCACCGCGTCGAGCTGCTCGGGTCAGGGTCCAAACCCCGTGAGTACCGCTACACCTACTCCGAGGCTGAGCTCGCCTCGACCCTCGCACAGCTCGACAGGGCCAACCGCCGGTACTCACCGGACATCCAGCGGTACAAAGGCCTGGGCGAGATGGACGCCGACCAGCTCGCGACGACGACGATGGACCCCCAGCACCGCACGTTGCGGCGGGTGACGGTTGCCGCAGCAGCCCAGGCTGAGCAGATGTTCGAGCTGCTCATGGGCGCTGAGGTCGCACCACGGCGCGACTTCATCGTCGCCGGGGCGCACAACCTCGACCCAGCACGGATCGACGCGTGACCGAGCCTCGTCGCCGTGTCACGGCGTGCACGAGTAGGGTCGAACCATGACCGCCGTGCTCGACCTGCAGAACGTCACCGTCCGACGGGGCGGGGCCAATATCCTCGACGCTGTGAGCTGGACCGTCCACGACGGTCAACGATGGGTGGTGCTCGGCCGCAACGGCGCCGGCAAGACGACGTTGCTGCAGGTCGCAGGGGCGCGGCTGCATCCGTCGCGAGGGTCTGCCACGGTGCTGGGCCAGCGTCTGGGCAAGGCCGACACCGCCGAGCTGGCCACCCGTGCCGGGTTGTGCTCGGCGGCCCTGGCCGACCAGCTCCCCCCCGGTGAGCGGGTGCTCGACGTCGTGCTCACCGGTGCCTACGCGGTGACCGGCCGGTGGCGTGAGACCTACGAGGGCGTCGACGAGTCCCGGGCCCGTGACCTGCTCACCGCGTTCGGGGTCGACACCCTGGCGGACCGGGCCTATGGCACCTTGTCCGAAGGTGAGTGCAAACGGGTGCAGATCGCCCGTGCGCTCATGGCTGATCCTGAGCTGTTGCTGCTCGACGAACCTGGTGCCGGCCTGGACCTCGCCGGACGCGAAGAGCTTGTCGCGGCGTTGGCTGAGCTTGCAGGTGACGTGCGCTCGCCGGTGCTTGTGCTCGTCACCCACCACGTCGAGGAGATCCCCCCGGGTTTCACCCACGCGTTGGTGCTGTGCGAGGGCACGGTGCACGCGTGCGGCACGGTCGAGCAGGTCCTCACCGCCGAGGTCTTGTCTGGGGCGTTCGGGCTGGGCCTGGACCTTGACCAGATCGACGGCCGGTGGTCGGCGCGCGCTGCCGGTGACCAGCCACGGCGGCGCGCCAAGCACTGACGTGCTGGCGATGTGCACGAATCACCCGTGCGACGGCCTAGACTCAGCATCAGCGTCGTCGCGGCGCGTGAAGGAGGTGTCAGGGCGTGGGCATGGCCTGGTTGTGGTGGCTCGGGATCGCGTTGGTGTTCGGTATCGCCGAGATGCTCTTGCTGACGCTGGTGCTCATCATGTTCGCTGGGGGAGCGTTGGCGGCAGCGTTGGCGGCGCTGCTCGGCGTGCCGTTGTGGGGGCAGGTGCTCACCATGGCAGTGGTCTCGGCGTTGCTGCTCGCTGCGCTGCGGCCGTGGCTGCTGCGCAACTGGCGCCGGCGCACGCCGCTGGTGGAGACCAACGTCGCCGGTTATGTGGGCAGGACCGCTGTGGTGGTCGTCCCCGTGGACGCGGCCGGTGGCCGGGTCAAGCTCACCGGGCAGGTCTGGACTGCCCGGACCGAGGCGGGGGTGGTGGTCCCTGCTGGCGCCTCGGTGAGAGTCGTCCAGATCGATGGCGCCACTGCCGTCGTCGTCCCGCTCGAAGCAGGCTGAACCTCAGCCCGCTACGTCTCGTCTGACGGAGGAACGTTCGTGGAATGGGTGTTGTTTAGCTTCTTGGGTCTGGTGGTCTTGTTCGTGTTCGTCGCGCTCGTGCGCGCGGTGCGGCAGGTCTCGCAGGGAACGACCCAGATCATCGAACGGCTCGGCCGCTACCGCAGGACCCTCGAACCGGGCCTGCACCTGCTCGTGCCGTTCATCGACCGGGTGCGTGCGACGGTGGACATGCGTGAGCAGGTCGTGCCGTTCCCGCCCCAGTCGGTCATCACCTCCGACAACCTCGTGGTGAGCATCGACACGGTCATCTACTTCCAGGTCACCCAGCCTGCCGCTGCGGTGTACGAGATCGCCAACTACATCCAGGCGATCGAACAGCTGACCGTGACCACGCTTCGTAACATCATCGGCACGATGGACCTCGAGCAGACCCTGACCAGCCGTGACCAGATCAACGGCCGGTTGTCCGGGGTGCTCGACGAGGCCACAGGTCGTTGGGGGATCAAGGTCAACCGGGTCGAGCTCAAAGCGATCGACCCGCCACCGTCGGTCCAGGGCTCCATGGAGCAGCAGATGCGCGCCGAACGTGACCGGCGTGCGGCGATCCTCACCGCAGAGGGCACCAAGCAGTCGCAGATCCTCACCGCCGAAGGTGAGAAGCAGGCTGCGATCTTGCGTGCAGAAGGCACAGCCCAGGCGGCGATCCTCACCGCCGAGGGTGAGGCCAAGGCGATCTTGCAGGTGTTCGACGCGGTGCACCGCGGCGACGCCGACCCCAAGCTGCTCGCCTACCAGTACCTGCAGATGATGCCGAAGATCGCCTCGAGCCCGTCGAACAAGATGTGGTTCTTGCCTGCTGAGCTCTCTGGTGCGCTGGGTGTGCTCGCCAAGGCCTTCGGTGGCGAGACCGTGCCTGATGCTGTCGAGACCCGGCCGTCGGGTTCGTCACCGTTGAGCCCTGCCGAGCTGGAGTCCACGCTGACCGACCCGCGTGAGGCTGTGGCTGAGGCACGGCGCGAGTCGGCGGCCGCCACGGCTGACGCGACGACCGCCGGGGTGCAGTCCGGGGTCCCGTTCGACCCGGCTGTCGAGGCTGGCCAGCGGCCAGGCGGTCCGGCTGTCGCCCCCCAGGCACCGCCAGCGATCCCGCCGACCGCTCCGGTCGCACCTCCGCTCCCGCCGACGCAGTACCCGCCGGCGCCGCCCCAGCAATGACCAGCCTGGTGCCACGGTAGGCGGCGGGCACTGGCGCTGTCGTCTACCGTGGTCCGTGCTGTGCCTGCCTCGGCACTGACAGGAGCCGTACATGCTTGTCCGCCTGCTGCGTGAGCAGCTGCGCCCCTACACCGGCGCCGTCGTCGTGCTGCTGGTCTTCCAGCTCGCGCAGGTGCTGGCGACGTTGTACCTGCCGAGCCTCAACGCACGGATCATCGACCGTGGTGTGACCGAGGGGAACACCTCGCTCATCTGGAGCACCGGCTGGGTGATGCTCGCCGTCAGCTTCGCGCAGGTGCTCGCCGCGGTCGCTGCGACCTATGTCGGGGCGCGCACAGCGATGCGTTTTGGCCGTGACCTGCGCCGGCGGGTGTTCGTCCATGTGACCGAGCTCTCAGCACGCGAGGTCGCCCGGTTCGGAGCCCCGACGTTGATCACCCGGACCACCAACGACGTCCAGCAGGTGACGATGGTCGTGTACATGACCATGGTCTTCGCGCTCATGGCACCGATCATGCTCGTCGGCGGCGCGGTCATGGCGATGCGCGAGGACGTGCCACTGTCGGCGGTGCTGCTGGTGATCATCCCGGTGCTCGCCGGGGCGATCAGCCTCGTCGTGCGCAAGATGGTCCCGTACTTCCGCAAGATGCAAGAACGGATCGACAAGGTCAACGCGGTGCTGCGCGAGCAGATCGCCGGGATGCGCGTCGTGCGGGCGTTCGTGCGTGAGGAGCGTGAGTCGGCCCGGTTCGGCGAGGCCAACGACGACCTGTACGAGGTGTCCCTCGGCGCAGGCCGGCTCATGGCGTTGATGTTCCCGCTGGTCATGTTGATCATGAACCTGTCGTCGCTGGCGATCATGTGGTTCGGCGGTCAGCGCATCGCCTCAGGTGGGATGGAGGTCGGCCAGCTCACCGCGTTCATCACCTACGTCATGTACATCCTCATGGCGGTGATGTTCTCCTCGATGCTGTTCGTCATGGTGCCCCGGGCGATGGTCTCAGCAGGCCGGATCGTCGAGGTCGTCGACACCAAACCGACCGTCGTGCCCGCGGCGGTCCCTGTGCCCCCTGCTGGCCCGCGCGGCCTCGTCGAGCTCGTCGGCGTCGGGTTCCGGTACCCGGGGGCTGAAGAGCCCGTCGTACGCGATGTGACGTTCACCGCCGAGCCGGGCAAGACCACAGCGATCATCGGGGCGACCGGCTCGGGCAAGACGACCCTGCTCAACCTCGTGCCGCGCCTGTACGACGCGACCGAGGGCCAGGTGCGTGTCAGCGGCACCGACGTGCGCGACCTGGCTGCTGATGTGCTGTGGGACCAGATCGGGCTGGTGCCCCAACGCCCGTACCTGTTCACCGGGACCGTGCGTTCGAACCTGGAGTACGGCAAGGCCGACGCCACTGATGCCCAGCTGTGGCACGCCTTGGAGGTTGCTCAGGCCAAAGACTTCGTCGAGTCCCTCGACGACGGCCTGGACGCCGAGATCACCCAGGGCGGGACCAACGTGTCTGGGGGCCAGCGCCAACGCCTGGCGATCGCCCGCGCGTTGGTGCGCCGCCCGGCGGTCTACCTGTTCGACGACTCGTTCTCGGCCCTGGACTACGCCACAGACGCGGCGCTGCGTGCGGCGTTGGTGCCCCAGACCCACGAAGCCACCGTCATCATCGTCGCCCAGCGTGTGGCGACCATCCGGTACGCAGACAAGATCGTCGTGCTCGACGGCGGGACCGTCGTCGCCCAGGGCACCCACACCGAGCTGTTGACCAGCTCGCAGACCTACCAGGAGATCGTGTACTCCCAGCTGTCGGCTGCCGAGGCTGCACGGTGAAGGGGCCACGATGAGCCAGGAACGACCTGCCGCCCGTCCCCGTGGGCGCCGTCACGGCCCGATGGGTGGCATGATGCCCGCCGAGAAGTCCATGGACTTCGTCGGGTCGGGGCTGCGCCTGCTGCGCACGTTGCGCCCAGAGCGGGTGCGGTTGTCGTTCGTCGTGGCCCTCTCGGTCGGTTCGGTCGTGCTGTCGGTCATCGGGCCCAAGCTGTTGGGCCGGGCCACCGACATCATCTTCGCTGGTGTCGTCGGCAAGATCCTTGGTGCGCGGCTGCAAGACCCGGCTGTGCGTGAACAGGTGCAGGCCCACGGGATCGACCCGTCCCAGGCCAGTGCGGCGGACCTGGCGACGGTGCTGTCGTCCCTGCCAGGCCCCGACGGCAAGCTCGGTGAGATGCTCGGCGGGATGTCTGGTGTCGTGCCTGGTCACGGAGCAGACTTCGGTAAGCTCGCGGTGGTGCTCGGCGCGGTCGTCGTGGTGTACCTCGGTTCGTTCGTCTTCGGGTGGATCGCTGGGCGCCTGACTGCCCTGGCGGTGCAGAACACCGCCCGGGCCTTGCGCAACGAGGTGGAGGCCAAGCTCTCGCGCCTGCCGCTGAAGTACGTCGACGGCCAGACACGTGGCGAGCTGTTGTCACGGGTGACCAACGACATCGACAACGTCGCCCAGTCGTTGCAGCAGACGATGTCCCAGCTCATCACCGCGCTGCTCACCGTCGTGGGGGTGCTGGCGATGATGTTCTGGATCTCTTGGCACCTGGCCCTGGTCGCCTTGTTCACCGTCCCGGCCTCGCTCATCGTCGCGATGGCCATCGGCAAGAAAGCCCAACCGAGCTTTGTCGGCCAGTGGAAGCACACCGGTGAGGTCAACGCCCATATCGAGGAGATGTTCACCGGCCACACCCTGGTCACCGTGTTCGGCCGGCGCGAAGAGGCCCTGCGCGTGTTCGACGAGCGCAACCAGGCCCTGTACTCCTCGGCGTTCCGCGCGATGTTCATCTCCGGCACGATGCAACCGGTCATGGGGTTCATCGCGAACATCAACTACCTCATCGTCGCGGTCGTCGGCGCCCTCAAGGTCGCCTCAGGCACGATGACCCTGGGTGACGTCCAGGCGTTCATCCAGTACTCGCGCCAGTTCTCCCAGCCCATCACCCAGATCGCGTCGATGGCGAACCTCATGCAGTCCGGGGTGGCGTCGGCCGAACGCGTCTTTGAGCTGCTCGACGTGGCCGAACAAGCACCCGACCCTGACCCGCCCGCCGGGTTCGACGTGCCTGTGCGCGGACGTGTCGCCTTCGAGGACGTCTCGTTCAGCTACGACCCGGCCGCCCCGTTGATCGAGCACCTGGACATGGTCGCCGAACCGGGCCAGACCATCGCCATCGTCGGCCCGACCGGTGCAGGCAAGACGACCCTGGTGAACCTCATCATGCGTTTCTACGAGGTCGACGAG
>WRCL01000078.1 GCA_009783975.1 Micrococcales bacterium | reverse complement strand
CCGGTCTCTTCCTGGGCTTCGCGGACTGCGGCTTGTTCGGGGGTCTCGCCGGGGTCGATCTTGCCTCCGGGGAAGGAGACCTGGCTGGGGTGGTGCTCTAGGTGGTCGGCCCGTCGCTGCAGGAGGATGTCGAGGTCGTCGGGCCCGGGGCGGTGGACGTCGCCGAGCGGCCTGAACAGCACCAGCACCGCTGAGCGGCGGGTCGCGGGATGCCGGTGCGGCCAGGGGAGCGCCGCGCGACCAGCGACGAGCCGGTGCAGGTCGGCGCGGGCGTCGGTCACGTGGAGGTCCTTGTTGCGTCAGCGCGCGTCGGCCCGGCCGGACGAATGGTGGTGGAGCCCCCCGCCGCCAGCTCGTCGGCCCCGAACCCTGCGGCGAACGCCTGCACCCCGGCCACCCGGTTCACGCGATGATCGCCGCCGGGTCGGTGCCGTCGGGCAGGACGACCACACCGTCGTCGTCGGCCACCACCAGATGGCCGGGGACGAACTGCACCCCGCCGAACTCCACGGTGACCCCACGTTCCCCAGCGCCGTCCTTGGCTGACTTGCGCGGGTTGGTGCCCAGCGCCTTGACGCCCAGGTCCATCGTCGCCAGGGTTGCGCTGTCACGGACCGGTCCGTTGATGACCACCCCGGCCCACCCGTTGGCGACCGCCGACGCGGCGATCATGTCGCCCATGAGGGCGGTGTGCAGGGACCCGCCGCCGTCGACGACGAGGACCTGGCCCTCGCCGGGGGTGGCGAGCGTCGCCTTGACCAGGCCGTTGTCCTGCCAGCACCGGATCGTCACGATGCGCCCGGCGAAGTGGTGCCGGGCGCCGAACTGGCGCATCTGGGTGTCGCAGGAGGCGAGGGTCTCGCCGAACTCGTCGACGAGGTCGGCTGTGGCTTTGAGCGTCATGACGACCATCCTTCGGGCAGAGGACGACCCTCTTCGTACCCCGCGGCGGACTGGATCCCCACAACAGCGCGTTCGTGCAGCTGGGCCAAGGTCGTGGCGCCGACGTAGGTCGCCGCAGACCGTACCCCAGCGGTGATCGAGTCCAGCAGGTCCTCCACCCCGGGCCGACGGGGGTCGAGGTACATCCGCGAGGAGGAGATCCCCTCCTCGTACAGTGCTTTGCGGGCCCGGTCGAACGGCGAGCCGCCGCGGGTGCGGGCAGCCACCGCCCGGGCTGAGGCCATCCCGAACGAGTCCTTGTACATCCGGCCGTCGACGTCTTGGGCCAGGTCACCGGGGGACTCGTGGGTCCCGGCGAACCACGACCCGATCATCACCTGCGACGCCCCGGCCGCCAGCGCCAGGGCCACGTCGCGCGGGTGGCGGATCCCACCGTCAGCCCACACCTTCGCCCCGGCCTCACGGGCTGCTGCGGCGCACTCGGCGACCGCAGAGAACTGCGGGCGTCCCACGCCGGTCATCATCCGCGTCGTGCACATCGCCCCTGGCCCGACCCCGACCTTGACGATGTCAGCGCCTGCGGCGACGAGCTCGACGGTGCCCTGGGCGGTGACGACGTTGCCAGCGACGAGGGGCACCGGTGGGTCCAGCCCCCGCACGGCGGCGACTGCGTCGAGCATCTTGTCCTGGTGGCCGTGGGCTGTGTCGACGACGAGGACGTCGACCTCGGCGTCGAGCAGCTCGGCAGCTTTCGCGGCGATATCACCGCTGATCCCGATCGCCGCGCCGACGCACAACCGCCCCCGCGCGTCCAGCGCCGGTGTGTACACCGACGAGCGCAGGGCCCCGACCTGTGTGATGACCCCGACGAGGG
Organism: Micrococcales bacterium; assembly: GCA_009783975.1. Lineage (GTDB taxonomy): Bacteria > Actinomycetota > Actinomycetes > Actinomycetales > Cellulomonadaceae > Cellulomonas. Next base: position 5,671 of record WRCL01000078.1, on the reverse strand, counting down.
TCCCGTCGGCGCGCACGACCGGCATGAAGCGCAGCCGCGAGCTGTGCAGACGGTCGAACGCCTGCTCAAGGCCTGCCGGGCCGCCGTCTTCGACGACGGACAGCTCCAAGGTGGTCGGGTGCGCGGCCATGATCTCCATGACCTGCGTGAACCGGTCGACGTCGCGGCAGTCTGCTTCGGTGACCACACCCACCGGCCGGCCGTCCTCGACGACGACCGCCGCCCTGTGGTTGCGTTTGCCGATGAGGGTCAGCGCCGCATGCACAGTGTCGTGCGGGGCGACGACGGTCACAGTCTCGACCACGGGGTGCCGCGCCTTGACCGACGCGACCGTGCGGGCCACGACATCGGCCGGCACGTCCTGGGGGAGCACCGCCAGCCCGCCGCGGCGCGCGACGGTCTCAGACATACGCCGCCCGGCCACCGCGGTCATGTTCGCCACGACGACCGGGATCGTCGTGCCGGTGCCGTCGTCGGTCGCGAGGTCGACGTCGAACCGCGAGGACACCTGCGAACGCGACGGCACGAGGAACACGTCGCCGTAGGTCAGGTCCGTCGTGGGCTGGTGGCCTGCAAGGAATCGCACATGTGAAGGATACCGACCGTCGCTGCCTGCGGCAGGCACGCCGCTGGTGGTGCCGGCGCCCGGCGAACGGGTGAAGCGGCCCGGATCGTCCACGACGGTCCGTGCCGCCTATCTGGGCCCCGTACAGTGGTGTGAGGTTGGCCACACGACAAGGAGGACATGTGGGACTGCTGGAGCAGATCGCGTCCCCGGCAGATGTACGCCGGTTGTCTGCGCAACAGGTCGCCGAGCTGGCCGAGGAGATCCGCACGTTCCTCGTCGACCAGGTCTCACGCACCGGCGGGCACCTGGGGCCGAACCTCGGCGTCGTGGAGCTGACGATCGCGTTGCACCGCGTGTTCGACTCACCCCACGACACCCTCGTGTTCGACACCGGGCACCAGGCCTACGTCCACAAGCTGCTCACCGGACGCACCGACTTTTCTCGCCTGCGCAAACAAGGTGGCCTGTCGGGCTACCCCAGCCGCGCCGAGTCCGAGCACGACGTCGTGGAGAACTCCCACGCGTCCACGGCCCTGTCATGGGCTGACGGGATCGCCCGGGCCCGGGCCCTGGCCGGTGAGGAGGACCGCGCCGTCGTCGCCGTCGTCGGTGACGGGGCCCTGACCGGGGGCATGGCCTGGGAGGCGCTGAACAACATCGCCGACGGGAGCAACCGCCCTGTGGTCATCGTCGTCAACGACAACGGCCGTTCGTACGCGCCGACGATCGGCGGGTTCGCCCGCCACCTGGACGTCATCCGCACAACCCAGAACTACGAGTCGTTCATGGAGTGGGGCAAGTCCACGCTGCGGCGTTCTGGGCCCCCCGGACGTTTCGCCTACGACGCCCTGCACGGGCTGAAAAAAGGCATCAAAGACGTCGTCGCCCCGCAGCAGGGAATGTTCGAAGACCTCGGCCTGAAATACATCGGCCCGGTTGACGGGCACGACGAACCAGCGGTCGAACGTGCCCTCGGCCTGGCCAAGGCGTTCGAGGGCCCGGTGATCGTCCACGTCATCACAGAAAAGGGCCGCGGGTACTCTTTGGCCGAACGTGACGTCGCCGACCGTTTCCACGCTGTGGTGCCGATCCACCCCGAGACTGGGCTGCCTCTTGCACCCTCACGGTTCGGCTGGACGTCAGTGTTCGCCGACGAGATCGTCGCGATCGGCCAGCGCCGGCCTGACGTCGTGGCGGTCACCGCCGCCATGCTCGCCCCTGTGGGCCTGGCCCGGTTCGCCGAGGAGTTCCCTGACCGCGTCGTCGACGTGGGGATCGCCGAGCAGCACGCGGTCACCTCAGCAGCGGGGATGGCGTTCGCCGGGCTGCACCCGGTCGTGTGCATCTACGCCTCGTTCTTGAACCGGGCGTACGACCAGGTGCTCATGGATGTCGCGTTGCACCGGGCCCCGGTGACGTTCGTGCTCGACCGTGCTGGGTTGACCGGCGACGACGGTGCAAGCCACAACGGGATGTGGGACCTGGTCATGCTCGGGATGGTCCCCGGGCTGCGTATCGCCGCCCCGCGCGACGAACCGACCCTGCGCGCCGCGCTGCGCCAGGCCGTCGACACCGACGACGCCCCGACGGTCGTGCGCTACCCCAAAGGGTCCTTGGGCGACCCGCTGCCCGCAGTCGACGAGGTCGACGGTGTGGACGTCCTCGCCCGCCATGACGGGGCCGGTCCGCGGGTGCTCGTCGTGGCTGTGGGCTCCACAGCCCACACCGGGCTGGCCGTCGCCGAGCTGCTCGCCGCGCACGATGTCGCGTGCACCGTCGTCGACCCACGCTGGCCCCTGCCGGTACCTGAGGCCCTCGTCAAGCTCGCAGGTGAGCACGACCACGTCGTGACCATCGAAGACGGCCTCGTCGAAGGTGGCGCCGGGTCGTTGTTGTGTGCCGCAGCCCGTCGTGCTGGGGTGCGTGCTGGTGTGCAGAGCTTTGGCGTCCCGCGGACCTTCCTCGCCCACGCCAGCTGTGACCAGCTTGTCGCAGACCTGCGGCTGGGCGCCGACGACATCGCTGGGCAGGTGCTGGCCGGCCTGGCCCCACAGGACCACGCCGCGTCGTGACCGTCTGGTCACGTCCGGCGGCGTCCCAGGGCGTCGGCGAGCACTGGTGTCGTCAGCTCGACCTGCCAGGGGCGGGCGCCGCCGGCGGCCAGGGCCTCGGCGACAGCGTCTGGTGTTGCCGGGCTCGGCGGGGACCAGCACAGGCGCCGGATGAGGTCGGGGGCGACGACGTTCTCCGCAGGGACGTTGTGCATGGTCGCCAGGGCGGCCACACCTGCCCGGGCTGCGGTGATCCGCGCCGCCGCGTCGGGGTCGCGGTCGCGCCACCCGCGCACAGGGGGCGGACCGTCGGACTTGGGCCCGTGGACCGGTGGTAGCTCGTCGTCGCGCAACCCCAGGGCCCGGTCGACCGCCACCTGCCACAGCTCGGCGCGGCGTGATGTACGACGGCCAGAGAACACCGGCAAGGTCCGCAGCTCATCGACGGTCCGCGGCAGCGCGAGCGCGGCGGCGATGATCGCCCGGTCTGGTAGCACACGGCCTGGGGCCAGGTCACGGGCCTGGCCTTGGGCGTCACGGACCGTCCACAGCTCGCGGACCACAGCGAGGTTCCGCCGGCCTTTGACCGCGTGCAGCCCGGAGACCCGCCGCCACGGGTCGGGCCGCGGCGGCGGTGGTGGCGCGGTGCGGACCGCCTCGAACTCCTGCGCCGCCCACTGGGTCTTGCCCGCAGCGTCGAGCTCGGCGGCCATCGTGTGGCGGACCTCGACGAGCACTTCGACGTCCAGCGCGGCGTACCGCAACCAGTCGTCCGGCAGCGGACGGGTGGACCAGTCGACGGCTGAGTGCTCTTTGGCCAGGCCCAGCCCCAGCACCTGGGCGACGACCGCTGCAAGACCGACGCGTTCGTACCCGAGCAGCCGTGCGGCGAGCTCAGTGTCGAACACCTGGTCAGGGACCATGCCCACATCGGCGAGGCAGGGAAGGTCCTGGGAGGCGGCGTGCAGCACCCACTCGGTCGCCGACAACGCCGCTGACAGCGCCGACAGGTCCGGCACGGCGACCGGGTCGAGCAGCGCCGTGCCTGCCCCGTCGCGGCGTATCTGCACCAGGTAGGCGCGCTGGCCGTACCGGTAGCCGCTGGCGCGCTCGGCGTCGACGGCGACCGGGCCGTGCCCCGCGGCGAACGCAGCGGCAGTCGCGGCGAGGCCGGCCTCGCAGGTGACGACCGGTGGGACCCCGTCACGTGGTTCGACCAACGGCACAACCGGGGGTTCGCCGGACGAATCTGGCTGCGCGGGTGGGACCACAGATGTCACGCTACGTCCACCAGTACCGTCGGCGCCGTACCGCCGCGCCGCAAAGGCCAGGGAAACGGGTTGTGCCGACATTCAGCGGATGAATATGTGCTCAGCTGAGCATCCCCGCACGCATGACCTTTGCCACGAGGCCAGCGCGGTCGCCGGTGCCCAGCTTGCGCGAGATCCGCGCGAGGTGGCTTTTGACGGTCAAGGCTGACAGGCCAAGCTCTTCGCCGATCTGGCGGTTCGACATACCGTCGGCGACGAGCTTGAGGACCCCCAGCTCACGTGCCGACAGCTCTGGCAGCGACGGGCTGGCCGACGGGCCTTGGTTGCGCACGAGCGAGGCCAGGACCTGTCCAGCCACCACACCACGCACCCCGCCAGCCAGCAGCACAGGCAGCTCGGCGCGCGAGGCCCGGCGGGCCAGCACGACGATGCGCGGCACCCCCCTGCGGCGCAGCGCGAACAGCAACGCTGGACCTTCGCTGTTCCCGATCTCCTGGACCGTCACGCATGACGGGGTCCGGGCACGCTCCGGGGACGTCCGTGCCGACGGCAGCGGTCGTGTCCCAGGTGCTGGGGGGGCCTGGCGGCCACCCACTGCAGGCGACTGCAGAGGCTCTAGCGTCACGGCCGTCTCATCGGCCACAGGTTCACATCAGTGAGCAGTCGCTCCCGACAGTGCACCCACGGTGGATCCGGCCTCAGCGCCGCCGTGTCATCGCCACAACACCCTCCGGCAGCGGAGGCAGACCAGAGGCGGTGCACAGCAGCCGTGTCCATGCTGTGAGGTGGGTCGACAGGTCCTCGTCCATGGCGGTCCACGACGCGCGGATCTCCAGCTCGGTCTGCTCTTCGCGCCCCGACAGCGACCCGTAGGTCTGCGACAGCACCCGCGTCACCGTCCCCCCCACGGCGTGCGGGTCGACCGCCGCCGAGGCCAGCGAGTCGGTGAACCAGCTCCAGGCCACGTCGGCGACCAGCGGGTCGGTGCCGACCTCAGGTTCGAGGGCTGCACGGACCAAGGTGACCAGGCGGAAGCACCCGTCCCAGGCCTCCTGGCCCTGCGGGTCGTACAGCACGACGAACCGGCCCGAGGCGAGGTCGTCAGCGGTGACCGACCGCCGCGCCGAGCGGACCTCAGCGGTCAGCGCAGCAGAGAACGGGGCGATCCGCGTCGGGCCAGGGACTTCGTCAAGAAGGACCTCGGCGCGTGGTCGTACTGTCCGTAGCGAGCGCAGCGCACGGACGAACTCGTCGGGGACGTCGTCCAAACGGGCCACCTGTGCAGCGTACGCACGCCACTGGCGACCAGAGCGTCAGGCACGCCCAAGCTGGCCCAACACGGTCCGCGGGGGGCTAGGGTGTGACCGACATCGGGGACCCAGGCCCGGTGCCCCATATGTGCCCCGTGGTGCCGTGTAAGGAGGCTGTGATGCCTGACGTCCCGAGCCCTGCCAGCATGTTGGTCGTCGCGGTCGGCGGCGACATCGGTGTGTATGGGCTGGCCCGTGCGTTCCACGAGGCGTACCGGTGCCCGGCGATCTCCTTGACCGCTGTGGCGACCCGGGCGGTGCAGGCCTCGTCGTTCGTCACGAACCTCGTCGTGCCTGACCTCACCGACCCGCAGGTGATGGTCGCCGCGTTGCAGCGTGTCGCCGCGGAGAACACCGACCGCACGTTGGTGCTGGTCACCAACGCCGACTGGTACGTCGAGGCGATCGTCGCGAATGCCGACGTCCTCGCTGAGCACTACATCATGCCGTTCTGCAGCCCGCAGGCGCTGG
>WRCL01000077.1 GCA_009783975.1 Micrococcales bacterium | reverse complement strand
GTCGACCAGCGGCAAGCCGGGTACGACCCGCGGGAAGAACTGTACTGCCCGCTGGATGACAAGGGCGTCCGCGGCACGGACAGCCGAGACCTCATGGCCGGCGACATCGAGTTCACGGTCGGCGGCGCCACCTTGGTGTTTGGTGGTCCCCGCGGGTCGGGGAAGAGCTCAGAGCTGTTGCGGATGGGCCGCGACTTCGAAGCCCAGGGACGGGTTTTTCTCTACGCGGACGCCGAGGAGTACCTCAGCCGCCACGAACCCTTGGACGACGGAGCGCTCCTCGTCGCCATCGCTGCGGGGCTGGTCGACGCTGTCCAGAAGCGCGACGCGAAAGCTCACGTCAAGCTCGGCTCACGATTCCTGGACGTGCTCAACAAATTCAAGCTTGGCGACACGACCGTCGGGGTCGATATCGGTCCGGTCACCCTGTCCCAGGTGATCCGGCCCGACCTGGCCGACGAAAAGTCCGGTGTGCGCGACCGCATCAAGAAGCTGATGACGAACAACCGCAGAGTGTTCCGTGACGCCCTCCACGCGGTCATCGCCGAGGCGGTCGACCTTCTCCAGGCCGACCCCGGCAAGCCCCCGGTCTTCGTGTTTGACTCGCTGGACCACTGGCGTGGGACGGCCTCGAACTACGCCGCGGTCCGCGAATCAATCGACCTCGTGTTCCAAGAGACCGCCAGAGAGCTTCAGCTGCCAAACCTCAACGTCGTCTATGCCGTCCCACCGCATGTCGACCCCGGCTGGTGCCCTCGTCACTTCTTGTACAACGTCAAGGTCGCAGACGAAGCAGGGGCGGCCCTCAACGACGGGATCCGCGCCATGCGTGAGGTGCTCGAACGCCGCGCACCAGGCTCAGACCTCAACCGCCTGCTGGACGACACTGCCCTGAACATCATCATCGGGGCATCGGGGGGGCACTTCCGGACCCTCATGCGCCTGATGACACTGGTCACGCTGATAGTACGGCATGATCGGCTCCCCGCGTCGCCGGCCCACGTCGCCGACGCCATGGGAAACCTGCGCGACGCCCTCACCACGAGCATGACGGCAGAACAGCGGCACATCCTCCAGGCAGTCGAGAAAGACCGGAAATACGTCTCCTCCGAAGACGACCTCTACGCCTACGACGAGCTAGAGTCCTCCGGTGCCATCCTGCGATACCGGAACGGCGGGTGGTGGCTCGCAGTCCACCCGCTGGTGAAATCGTGACTGATCTCCCTGCCGGGTTTTCCCTCACTTCTGCCGACGAATCGTGGGACATGCTTCGTTGGCACATCGACGCCACCCACACACTTCCGTCAGTCGTGATACTCGGCTTTGAGTCCCGTCTTGACGAAGAAGACCTCCGGGCCCGCGCCGAATTTCTCGCTCACCGTCGGTCCTGGTCGTTTCTTACTCCATCCGCCGACGGATTCTCCCCGTGGGCACGCACCACCCTCCCGGTCGCCGGGCTGCTGTGGCTGCGGCTCACTGGTGAGCCGGCCGAGCACGTCCGGGCGGCAACGGCCACGCTCAACGAGCTCCGTGGCCGCCTCCACCGTCCAGAGTCTGGCATCCTCGTCGTCGCCGCCGACTGGTCGTCCATTGCCGAGATCGCACGCTTCGCCGGCGACTTCTGGGCGGTCGCATCGTTCGTCCTGCGTGTCGGGCATCTCTTCACCCCTCCCGAACCACCGCCCGTCCCCAAGGACACCGCCGAACAACCGAGAAGCCTTCCTCTCGTCCTGCCACCTGCATATCGCAGTCCAGAAGTTGCTCCCCTGCTCCGCGACCTGCAACAGGTCGTCACCCTCCTGCCTGCCGACCGTGCTGGTGCCACAAAGGCCCTGGCCACCGCGCAGGATATGAACTCGGAGAACCCAAGCCCACTCACCACCGTGCTCCTGGAGATCATCAGAGCCACAGTCGCTGCTGGTCTCAAAGACCCTGCGACGGTTGACCAGGCTGTGCACCGAGTCGCCACGGCTCTCGCCCGTCTGCCGCACGACCGAGACCTGCTCGTCCTGAGCGAAAGGCTGCTGAGCTTCCTCACCGGTCATTGCGGCCCCGCTGCGCTGGCCCCCGTCGCTGCTGTCCCGCTCCAGGTCGCCCGCGACCTGCACACCACCCTGGGCACCCCCGAATCAGCCCGCGACCTGTCCATCTCGCTGAACAACACCGCCAAGATCGCGTTGCGCCGCGGAGACACCGACCACGCCGCCACCGCCTACGACGAGTCCTTGCACCTTCGCCGCGACCTGCACACCACCCTGGGCACCCCCGAATCAGCCCGCGACCTCGCGGTCGTCTTGCTCAACAGTGCACGGCTGAGCACCAACACAGCTGTGGCCCAGGCGCGGACACATGAAGCGGTGGAGCTGCTGCGAAGTGTGGACCAGAAGCTGGGGACTGCTGCGTCGTACGAAGAACGTGAACGTGCCGAGGCCAGGCTCCGTGAGGTGCTCGAGCAACAGCCCGGGTGACGGTGGCGGGGCTGGGACAGGCGGGCGCGCAAGCCGGGGCGCTAGGGTGGGACGCACACCTGCCAGACGGGAGCGGACGGACGGATGACGTGGCTGGTCACCGGTGGGGCCGGGTACATCGGTGCGCATGTGGTGCGGGCGCTGCGCGGCACGGGGCTGGGGTGCGTCGTCGTCGACGACCTGTCGACCGGGCACCGGGAGTTCGTGCCGGACGACGTGCCGTTCGTCCAGTGCTCGGTCGTCGAGACTGGTCGGCTGGCTGCGACGATGGCCGAGCACGAGGTTGTCGGGGTCGTGCACCTGGCGGGGTTCAAGTACGCGGGGGTGTCGGTGTCGCGGCCGCTGCACACCTATGAGCAGAACGTCACCGGCACGGCGCACCTGCTTGCGGCGATGGCCCAGGCGCAGGTCGCGGCGATGGTGTTCTCCTCATCGGCGGCGGTGTACGGCACCCCGGACGTCGACCTCGTCACCGAAAACACCCCGCCGGCGCCCGAGTCGCCCTACGGGCAGTCAAAGCTTGTCGGGGAGTGGCTCGTCGCGGCGCAGGCCCGTGCGACAGGGCTGGTGCACACGTCGCTGCGGTACTTCAACGTCGTCGGGTCAGGGTCGCCAGCGCTGTACGACAGCTCGCCGCACAACTTGTTCCCCCTGGTCATGGACGCTGTGGCCGCCGGGCGGGCCCCGGCGGTCTTCGGCACCGACTATCCCACACCTGATGGCACGTGCGTGCGCGACTACCTGCACGTGGCAGACCTCGCAGCGACCCACGCAGCAGCGGCGACCGCACTGGCGGCCGGGCGGACGCTGGCCCCGGTGTACAACCTGGGGTCAGGTGACGGCACGTCGGTGCGCCAGATCATGGCCGCGGTCGCCCGTGTGACCGGGCACGAGCTCGCGCCCGTCGACGCGCCTCGCCGCCCAGGGGACCCGGCGCGGATCGTCGCTTCGGGGGCGCTGGCCGCCGCTGACCTGGGCTGGGCCACGACGCGCACCCTCGACGACATGGTCGCCTCGGCGTGGGCCGCGCACACCCAGGTGAGCGCGGGCCGATGAGCGACGCGGGTCTGCGGGCCGCCCAGCAGCTGATGCGCGACGCCCAGGTCGACCCTCTGACCGTCGACGTCTTCTCCGCGTACTACCGCCAGCTCGAGGCTGGGGAGACCGGGCTGGTGCCCGAAGCGTCGATCGTCGCGCTCACCGACCCGCCAGCGCTCGACGCGGTGACGGTCACCGACGACGCGGCCCGCTCCGCGCTGGGCAAGACCGTCATCATCAAGCTCAACGGGGGCCTGGGCACGTCGATGGGGTTGGACCGGGCCAAGTCGGTGCTGCCTGTGCGTGACGGGCGCACGTTCGTCGACCTGCTCGCCACGCAGGTGCTCGCCGCCCGGCGACGCTGGGGCGCACGGTTGCCGGTGGTGTTCTTGAACTCGTTCCGCACGCACGACGACACGGTCGCCGCCCTTGAGCCCTACCCGCAGCTGCCTGTGGACGACCTGCCGTACGACGTGCTGCAGTCCCAGGTGCCCAAGCTGCGCGCTGACGACCTCACCCCGGTGTCGTGGCCGGCCGACCCCGGCCTTGCGTGGTGCCCACCTGGTCACGGCGACATCTACCCGGCGCTGGCGTCGGCGGGGATGTTCGACCACCTGCTCGACGCGGGGTTCGCGTACGCGTCGGTGTCGAACTGCGACAACCTCGGCGCTGGGCCCGACGCCCAGGTCGCCGGCTGGTTCGCCACGTCGGGCAGCCCGTTCGCCGTCGAGCTGTGCCAGCGCACGGTCATGGACCGCAAAGGTGGGCACCTGGCCCGGCGCCGCGCCGACGGCCGGCTCGTGCTGCGTGAGGTCGCCCAGACCCCACCAGACGAGCTTGCGCTGTTCACCGACATCACCCGGCACCAGTACTTCAACACGAACAACTTGTGGTGGGACCTGGCTGCGCTGCGCGCCATGTTGGCGCGCCGCGGTGGGGTGCTCGGTCTGCCCCTGATCCGTAACACCAAGACCGTCGACCCGACCGACCCCACCTCACCGCAGGTCATCCAGCTGGAGTCGGCGATGGGCGCTGCGGTCCAGGTCTTCGACGGTGCGACGGCTGTTGTCGTCGACCGTGCACGGTTCTTGCCTGTGAAGACGACCGACGACCTGGCGCTGCTGCGCTCAGACGTGTACGAGGTGAGCCCCGACGGGCACCTGCACCTGGTCGCCGACGCCGGCCGCGCACCGGTCGTCGAGCTGTGCGAGGTGTACCGCACGATCACCGCGTTCGAAGACAGGTTCCCCGCGGGGGTGCCGTCGCTGCGGCACGCGACGAGGTTGCAGGTGGCTGGGGACTGGACCTTCGGCAAGGACGTCACCATCGTCGGTGAGGTGCACCTTGGTGCCGAAGGCGGCACAGTGCCCGATGCGGCGGTGCTCACCAGCCCCTGACGGCAACCGTTCGATGCTGGTGGGTCCTGCTGACGGTCGATGACGGTGACCGGGTGGCGGCGTAGTGTCTGGACGAACGAAAGGCAAGCGATGGACGCACCTTGGAAGATGGTCACCGGCGTGCTCGCTGGTGTGGTGGTCACGGCCCTGGCCAGCTGCACAACAAGTCCGACGTCCCCGTCGACGCCGCTGGTGCCGCCGGCGTTGAGCGCCGGGCTGCTGCCGGTGAAGCACACGACCTGGTCGATGTCGACCAACGAGTACGACACCCACCTGGTCCCGCTGGAGCGCACCGGTTTCGTCAACACCCGCGGCGAGCTCGTCGTCGACCCGGTGTACGTCAAGTACGACATGTGCCTGGGCCCAGACCGTGAGGTGCTCGTCGTCGCCCAGACCAACGACCGGGTCGACGTGCTCGACGGCGGTGGGACGGTCCTGGCCTCGCAGCAGGCCCGGCTCATCGCCTGCGGTCCCCTGCCTGGGTTCGTCCGGCTGTACCACGCAGGTGCCGACGACGCGTGGGTCGCAACCCTGCCTGACCTGGCCGTCTCTGGGCTGCCCCTGGCCCCGATGGCCGTGGCCATCGACGAGGACTGGGTGCTGATGACGCTGTACGGCGACGACGAGACCTGGGAGTCCCGCGAGCATGTGCTGGTCAGCCGCGACGGCCAACGCGTCGCCGCGGCTGGCGGGGCGTGGGCGTGGTACTTCCTCGCCGGGCCCGAGACGATGTTCTCCACAGGTGAGTGGCCCGCACCAGCCTCTGACGACGACACCGGGCAGCAGGGGTACCTCGACCAGTCGGGCCGGTGGGTCGCGCCACCGGTGTTCTCCTCGGTGCGGCCGTTCGCCGCCGGGTTCGCCGCAGTCTCCACCGACGACACGCACAGCTATTTCGTCAACACCTCGCTGGACAAGGTCGGGGGCGACTATGGCATGGTCGACCCGGTCTTCTTCAGGTCTGGGTCGTTCGCCCACGTCATGGCCTACACGGTGAGGCTGCCAGGGCCCCCTGGGGCCGACGACCCGCCCTCAGGCCTGCTCGCACCGGACCTGAGCGTCCTGGCAGACCCGGCAACCTCACGCACCGAGTGCCGCCAGTCCTACGACGTGCCGCAGGCTGCGTGCCTCGTCGTCGACGCGACCGGCACCTGGGTCATCACCTTGCCTGATGGCGACAAGTCCGGCGTGGCTGGCGAGTTCACCACGGTGCTGTCGCAGCACCTGGTCACCACCGACGACCGCACCCGGGTGCACAACACCGCGACCGGTGTGACGTTCGACATCCCGGCCCCCTTCCACGTCGTCGGATGGTGGTGGAACCCCGGCGGCGACGCGTTCGTCATGTGCGAGTCCGACAACGGGCTGCGGATGGTCGTCGACGCCACAGGCGCACCCACACCGTTCGCCACGGTCGAGACCTCGACCATCACCCCTGACGGCACCGTGTACTTCTGGGTGCTCACCGGCGACGACCAAGGATGGGTCGACACCACAGGCACCTGGCTCTACAAAGAACCGCGCTACCAACTCACGGAGGACTGACATGCGCACCACACGATGGCACCGCGTGCTGTTCGTCGCCCCCCTCGCGCTGGCCGTCGCTGGCTGCACGGCAGGTGGCGGTTCGGGCGCTGGCACGACACCACCACCGACGACGTACGAACCGTTCTTGACCGCCGCACAGTTCCCGCGGATGGACGGTTCGACGGCGAACGTCCCGCTGGGACGGCTGGTGCTCCAGCGCACGACGGGGCTCGACGCCCAGACCGCTGAGGCCTCGGTCCAGTTCAACACGACCTCGGTCGCGTACGAGAACCTCGCGAACGACAACGCTGACCTGCTCTTGGCCTACGAACCAGATGCGCAGACCCGTGCCGAGACCGACCCGGACGGCACGGCGCTGGAGTTCCAGTCGATCGGGCGCGACGCGTTGGTGTTCTTGACCAACGAGTCCAACCCGGTGCGCAACCTCACCTCGCAGCAGGTCCGTGACATCTACACCGGCAAGATCACCAGCTGGTCGCAGGTCGGTGGCCTCGACGCCCCGATCGTGGCGTTCCAACGCCCAGAGAAGTCCGGGTCGCAAAGCCTCATGCGCAAGCTCGTCATGCCCGGCCTGACGATGACGACCCCACCGACCGAGCTCGTCGCCGGTGAGATGGGCGAGCTCGTCGACGGGGTCGCAGCGTACGCGAACACCGGCACCGCGTTGGGCTACTCGGTGTACTACTTCGTCACCAACCAGTACGCGGTCGACGGTGTCGCGCTGATCTCGATCGACGGGACCGCCCCGAACCCGACGACGATCGCTGACGGCACCTACCCGTGGGTCAACGACTTCTACGTCGTCATCCGTTCGGCCGAACCCCCCACGAGCCCTGCCCGCCAGGTCTTCGACTGGTTGGGCACCGCCGCTGGGCGCCAGACGGTCACCGACGCCGGCTACGTCGCGCTGCCCCTGCCGTGACGGCACGCCACACGACGCTCGCCTCGGCGTTGGGTCCCCTGACGCTCGTCGCCGACGACAGTGTGCTCGTCGGGCTGTACTTCGACGGGCACCGCCGGCCCCCGCCTGCTGGCCGCCTGGGCCGGCAGGTGGGGCTCGACGAGACGTTCGCCGCTGCCAGCGCCCAGGTCGAGCAGTACCTCGCCGGCCAG
>WRCL01000076.1 GCA_009783975.1 Micrococcales bacterium | reverse complement strand
CCACCAGATCGAGGCGCCGATGCGGGCGGCCGGGGCAGGGCCGGTGCTCACGCACGCGGTCGCGTTCGTCGTCGCTCTGCTCGTCGTCGTCATGGCCCATGTCGTGCTCGGTGAGATGGTGCCGAAGAACCTCGCTGTGTCTGGTCCTGACCGGGCGGTGCGCTGGTTCGTCCCGCCGCTGGTCGCCGTCGCGCGGGTGCTCGGGCCCGTCGTCGGTGTGCTCAACGCGATCGCCAACGCGGTGCTGCGCGTCGTGAGGGTCCAGCCGGTCGACGAGGTCGCCTCGGCGTACACCGCTGACGAGGTGCAGTCGATCGTCGAGCCGTCCGCAGCCGAAGGCACCCTCAGCGACGACCAGGGCCTGCTGTCAGGTGCGCTGGGGTTCTCCGACCGGCTCGCCGGCGACGTCATGGTCGCGCTGGCCGACCTGGTCTTCGTCCCCAGCGACGTCACACCTGCCCAGGTGGAGGCGCTGGTGGCCACCACCGGGTTCAGCCGTCTGCCCGTGGCTGACGACGACGAGCTCGTCGGGTACCTGCACCTCAAAGACGTGCTGTACGCCCAGGGGGCCGAACGCGACGAGCCGGTGCCGCGCTGGCGGGTCCACACGATGGCTGCCGCAGCGCCCGACGACGAGATCGAGCAGGCGCTGGCGGCGATGCAGGCTGGTGCGGCGCACCTGGCGCGGGTCGATGTCGACGGGCGCTGCCAGGGGGTCGTCTTCCTCGAAGACGTCCTCGAAGAGCTTGTCGGGGAGGTCCGTGACGCGATGCAGCGCGGTGGGCAAGACCACAGTGGGTGAAATGTGGGCCAGGGAGTGTGAGAAGAGCCACATGTCGGCAGACCGGTCGTACGCGGCGAAACCTCCCAAGACCGGGTAATCTCCGTTACGCTTTTGTGATCGCTGTCCGGCGTGTCATGTGGAGTGTCTGGACAAGTGGTACGAGTCGTCAACGTGGAGGCAGATCGTGGGATCTCATCGCACTGGGTCGTCCCAACAGGGATCCCGTGCGCACCGTCTGCCGAAGTTTGAGCGCACACCGGCCAAGTCGCGTGGTCAGCGTACTGCGCAGCTCTTCGTCCGCTCAGGGCTCCTGGTCTCTTTGCTCGCTGCCACGGTCGTCGTCCCGGTGACCCAGGGTGCTGTGGCCGTCGGCGGCGGCCCGGTGCTGCCAAGCACGATCAGTGCACTGTCAGGCAATGCTGTGGTCAGCCAGGTCCCTGCGGCTCTGGCGCCGGCGAGCGCCATCGAACGCAACCTTGAGGCTGCCGCGCGCAGCGCGACCCGTGGGACCCTGCCTGGGTGCACCGGCCTGCCTCCGGCGAAGCTGTCTCCCAACGGCCAGATGCCCGCCCGTGACCTGTGCACCTTGTGGGACGGCAAGACCAAGGTCCGCGCAGACTTCGCCGTGGCGCTCACCGGCCTGAACCAGATGTACGTCGCCCGGTTCGGGGTTGACCTGTGCGTCACCGACGGGTACCGGACCTTGGCACAGCAGTACGCGGTGAAGAACCGCAAAGGCGCGATGGCGGCGACCCCCGGCACGTCGAACCACGGTCTTGGCCTCGCGGTGGACCTGTGCCCGAGCAGCTACGCCGGTGCGCGCTACCAGTGGCTGCGTGACGTGGGGATGCAGCAGTTCGACATCGACAACCCCTTGTGGGCCCGCAAGAGCAAGATCGAACCGTGGCACTGGGAGTTCATGTCGGCCGTCGCCCAGGACAACTCCCTCAACGGCAGGACCGCCAAAGGCCGCGGGTGACCGCTGGGGTGGCCAGGCGTCGTCGGCGCCGCAGGACCGGTAGTCTGGATGGTCGTGGCCACCACCGACTTCCCCGCCGAGATCAAGGCGTTGCGCACGACGCTGGCGTCGATCGAAGCCGTGAGCGACCCCGCCAGGCTCCAGGCCAAGATCGCTGAGCTGTCTGCTGCTGCCGCCGCACCCGACCTGTGGGACGACCCTGAGCACGCCCAGAAGGTGACTTCGACCTTGTCGGCGACCCAGGCAGAGCTCGACAGGGTCACAGTGCTGGGCGGGCGTATCGACGACCTGCACGCACTGTGGGACCTGGCCGCCGAGGCAGACGACGCCGAGGTCACCGCTGAGGCCGACGCTGAGCTCGTCGCGATCCGCAAGGACCTCGACGCGCTGGAGGTGCGCACGTTGCTCTCCGGCGAGTACGACGCCCGTGAGGCGGTCGTGACGATCCGTTCTGGGGCTGGCGGGGTCGACGCCGCAGACTTCGCGCACATGCTCTTGCGGATGTACCTGCGTTGGGCCGAGCGCCACGGCTACCCCACGAAGGTCCTGGACACCTCCTACGCCGAGGAAGCCGGGGTGAAGTCGGCGACCTTCGAGGTCAAGGTCCCCTACGCGTACGGGAACCTGTCGGTCGAGGCCGGCACCCACCGGCTGGTACGGATCTCTCCGTTCGACAACCAGGGGCGGCGCCAGACGTCGTTCGCAGAGGTCCGCGTCCTGCCGCTCATCGAGCAGACCGACCACATCGACGTGCCCGATGCTGATGTCAAGGTCGACGTGTTCCGGTCCTCAGGCCCTGGCGGCCAGTCGGTCAACACCACCGACTCAGCGGTGCGGATGACCCACCTGCCCACGGGGATCGTCGTGTCGATGCAGGACGAGAAGTCGCAGATCCAGAACCGGGCTGCGGCGATGCGTGTGCTGCAGTCACGTCTGCTGCTGCTGCGCCAGGAAGAAGAAGCCGCGAAGAAAAAGGAGCTCGCCGGCGACATCAAAGCCAGCTGGGGCGACCAGATGCGCTCGTACGTCCTGCACCCGTACCAGATGGTCAAAGACCTGCGCACCGAGCACGAGGTCGGAAACACCGCAGCGGTCTTCGACGGTGACCTGGACGGCTTCATCGCAGCCGGTGTCCGCTGGCGGCGCTCTGCGCCAGACGACGCCTAAGGGCTCGCCGATCAACAACCTGGTCATGTGCGCAGCCCGGGCACGCACATCGCTGCGTTGGCCTCCCTCGAAAGACCTCCAGCCGTCCAGCGGTCAGCCGCCTTGCGCTGCACACCCGGGCTGCGCACATGACCAGGTTGTTGATCGGCGAGCCCTAACCGGAACGTAGCGGGCATACCTGACATTTACCACAATGCACGCCAATAGGTGTTCTGGGCGTGTCCGAAGTGGTGGTCGCGGCGATAGTGCGTAGCCTCGATAACGCGTACGCCCTGAGTGCGCCGCCGTATGTTCCGACAACCTGCGTGAGGCTCCGTGATCCGGTTCGAGAACGTCACCAAGGTCTACGCGCGCGGTGCCCGCCCCGCGCTGGACGATGTGACGCTGGACGTCGACCGGGGCGAGTTCGTGTTCCTCGTCGGCGCGTCGGGGTCGGGCAAGTCCACGTTCTTGCGCCTCGTCGTGCGCGAAGAGCGGGCCAGCGCGGGCAAGGTCCTGGTCGCCGGCCGTGAGATGGGCAGCCTGCCGGGGTGGCGGGTGCCGAAGATGCGCCGCAAGATCGGCGTCGTCTTCCAGGACTTCCGCCTGCTGGAGAACAAGACGGTGTTCGAGAACGTCGCGTTCGCCCTGCAGGTCATCGGCAAGCCGCGCCACCACATCCTCGCTGCGGTGCCTGACGTGCTGGAGATGGTCGGGCTGGCGGGCAAGGAAAAACGCCGCCCGCACGAGCTGTCCGGTGGTGAGCAGCAGCGTGTGGCCATCGCCCGGGCGTTCGTCAACCGCCCGGCGATCTTGCTCGCCGACGAGCCGACGGGGAACCTTGACCCGAGCACGTCGCTGGGGATCATGCGGTTGCTGGACCGGATCAACCGGACCGGGACCACCGTGGTCATGGCCACCCACGACGACGAGATCGTCGACCAGATGCGCCGCCGCGTCGTCGAGCTCGAAGCAGGAGCGATGGTCCGTGACCAGGCGCACGGCGTCTACGGATCGGACCGGTGAGCCCAATGCGCCTGCGGTACATCATCTCCGAGATGGGTGTCGGCCTGCGCCGGAACATCTCGATGACGATCTCTGTGATCATCGTGACGTTTTTCTCGCTGACGTTCGTCGGCACCGCGCTGCTCATGCGGGCCGAGGTGCGGCAGATAGAAAAAGACTGGTACGGCCGGATCGAGATCACAATATTCTTGTGCCCGGTCGACTCGTTGGAACCCACGTGCGCGGCTGGTCCGGTGACCGAGGAGCAAAAAGCCGACATCCTTGCGGCGCTTGGAGCACCTGAGGTCGCCCCACTGGTCAAAGAGGTGTACTTCGAGTCGCAGGCTGAGGCGTTCGCGTCGTTCCAGGCCCGGTTCGGCGACGAGGCCTGGGCGTCGCAGATCACCGCCGACGACTGGTTCTCCACCTACCGCATCAAGCTGGCCGACCCCCAGCAGTACGAAGCGGTCGCCGACGTCGTCACCGGCCGTCCTGGGGTCGAACGGGTCGAGGACTACCGTGACAAGCTCAAGTCTGTGTACGACACCTTGGACAAGGCAAAGTGGCTGACCTTCGGGTTCGCCATCCTCATGCTTGTCGCAGCAGGGCTGCTCATCGCCACGACGATCCGGTTGTCGTTGTTGTTCCGGCGCCGAGAGATCGGCATCATGCGCCTGGTCGGTGCGTCGAACTGGCTCGTTCAGGCGCCGTTCTTGCTCGAAGGAGCCCTTGCCGCGACCGTTGGGGCAGTGCTTTCGGTCGGTGTGCTGTGGCTGGGGGTGCGCAAGGTCGTCACCGGCTGGTTGGCCAGGAACGTCAACTCTGTGCAGTTCATCACCACAGCTGATGTGTGGGCGATCGCTCCGCTGCTTGTGGGCGGGGCGGTGGTCCTGGCTGTCGTGTCGTCATTGTTCAACCTCAACCGATACACAAAGGTGTGAGTCGCATGGCCAGCTTCTCCTCCGGTCCGCCTGGGCACGGCAGCGCCGTGGTCTGGGTGCGCCGCACAGCATCTGTCGTGGTCCTGCTCGTCGCTGTCGTCGCCGGGTCGGTCTGCTGGCAGGGCGCGACCGTCGCGGCCCGCGCCGACGACCTGGACAACCGTCGCGACACCACCCAGTCCCAGCTGGACTCGGCCCGTGCCCGCCAGGCCGAGCTCGCCGCGTCTCTCGAGGGTCTGCAGGGCCAGGTCGCGGCGACCGGCCAGCAGCTGGTCGAGCTGCGCGGCCAGCTGCCGGCCGCCGAGGCAGCAGTGGCCGCCGCGGCCGCTGAGGCGGCGCGGACCCAACGCGAGGCCGACCTGGCCGCCGCCCGCCTCACTGGTGCCCGCCGGCAGCAGACGTCACTGACGACGACGATCGCCAACGACACCGCCCAGGCTGCGCAGATCCGTGCGGCGGTCGTGCGGATGGCCCGGGCCGCCGACCAGGGCGGCTCGGACCTCGCCGAGCTCACGGTGCTGCTCAACGCCACCAGCGCCGAAGACTTCGTCGCCGGGTACGCCCAGACGTCCACAGCCCTGGACGTCCAGACCCGCACCCTCAACCAGCTCGACGGGTTGAACGCGGGCAACCAGGCCGCGGCCAACCGCCTTGCCGCGGTGGAGACGAAGATCGCCGAGCTCAAAGCAACGGCCGACAGTGCCGCTGCCGTCGCGGCCAGCGCCCAGGCTGAGGCCGAAACCGCACGTGCCGCCCTCGCCCAGCTCACCGCCCAGGTCGAGGTGCAGCAACAGTCGCTGGAAGACCAGCGCGCCGACGTCGAAGCCCAGCTCGCCGCCGCGGACGCTTCGGCTGCCCAGCTGTCTGCCGAGCTCGCTGCGATCATCGAGCAGCAGCGGGCCCGTCCACCTGCCCCGGCACCGGCCCAACCGTCGTCGCCACGGGCGGCCCCCCAGCCAAAGGCCCCGTCCGGCGCGGTGTTCGCCAACCCGACAGTCCACCGTCCTATGGTCGTCACCAGCCGGTACGGGATGCGGATGCAACCGGTGCTGAAGATCTACCGTCTGCACGCTGGTATCGACCTGCGCTCGTACTGCGGCGAGCTCATCTACGCCGGCCGCGCAGGCACGGTCCAGTGGGCCAAGTACCGCAACGGGTTCGGCAACCAGGTGATGATCGACCACGGCTGGGTCAACGGCGCGTCGCTGATGTCCAGCTACAGCCACCTGACCCGCTGGTCGGTCCGCCCGGGCCAGCACGTCGACGCAGGCCAGGTCATCGGCCACGCCGGCACCACCGGAGGTGTCTCGACCGCCTGCCACCTGCACTTCGAGGTCTACGTCGCCGGCAAGACCGTCAACCCTGCGTCCTACCTCGGCGTGTGAGCGGCCATCGCTGCCCATGCCCGGCAGGTCGGTGCGGCCCTGGTCACCAACAACGTCCGCGAGTGCGGCCGCGTCGCCAACCTCGTGGTCGAAGACTGGTCACGTCGCCAGTAGCGGTCGAGAGCTGTCGTGGTGCGTGCGGTCAGTAGGTGAGCCAGATGCGGCCAGAGTCGAGGCGGACCTGTCGACCCAGGGGCATGACGACCTGGGGGTCGGTGTGGCCGAAGTCCAGGCCCTGGACCACGGGGATCGTCGGGTGATAGCGGCGCACAGCGGCGAGCACCGTCTCGCGCTGGGTCTGCCGGTAGCCGGCTCTGGTGGGTGCGTCGTTGCGGCGGTCGAACGACCAGGCGGTGGGGCGGCCGACGAGCACAGCCTGGAACCGGTCGAACCAGCCACGTTCGCCATACGCGGTGAACAAGGTGTCGACCAGCCACGGTTGAGGCAGGGACTCGGCGGACTCGACCATGAGGACGCTTCGGTCCAGCGCGTCGCCATCAGGCAGGCCGATCCCGGTGGCCGCCTGGACCACGAGGGACTCCATGCAACCGCCCCACAGCACACCTGCGGCGTCGCCGTCGCCGTCCCAGACCACCGGTTCGGCAGGCTCGACCAGGCGGGGCCGGTCCAGCGACGACCGGTCAGCCCAGTCCAGCACCTCGCCGGACGGGTCGGTGGGCGCGTCGGTGAACACCGCTGACGCGTCCATCTCGACCTCGCCGCTGGTGAACAAGGCGCGCTCCAGCGACGACGCCGTGGCGTCGAACGTCTCGGCCCGTGTCAGCTGGGCCATCACCGCGATCGCGTAGTACGACGCGATACCCAGGTTCCACAAGAAGCTGTGCAGGTGGGTGTTGTCGGAGTAGCCGAAGAACGGTTTCGGGTGGTCGAGGAACACCTGGGGGTCCAGCTGCTGGACGACGTGCACCTGGTCGTCGCCACCGACCGAGGTGAACACGGCGCTCGTCGTCGGGTCGGCGAACGCGGCCATGACATCACGGGCCCGGTCAGCCACCGACGCCCCCATGGTCCGGGTGGTCGGGTACTCCACCGGTTCGAGCCCGAACCGGGTCCGCAACCTCTCCAGGCCCAGGTCCTGGACCCACGGGAACAACCCCGGCAACCCGTCCGACGGCGAGACCACCGACACCCGGTCCCCACGCCTGACTGGCGTCGTCGGCTGGAACGTACGCATGTCCATCCTCCTCCAGGCCAGACCCATCCTATGGCAGTGGTGTCCGGTTAGAACCCGGGACCGGCGTCATCGTTGCCCACGCCCGGCAGGTCGGCGCGGTCCCGGTCACCAACAACGTTCCCGAGTTCGGCCGCGTCGCCACCGTGGTGGTCGAAGACGGGTCTGCTGGCTGCTGGTTCAGGTCACTTCGCTAGCGGTTGAGAGCTTTCGTGGTCGAATGCCGCGGCGGCATGGTGCGTTGTCGCCCGTCGGTCGCAGCGAAGATGTGCCCCTTCCCATTGTGCCACATCGTGCCCAGCACCACATCTATCGACACATCTCGATTTCCAGCCCCCAGGTCTGT
>WRCL01000075.1 GCA_009783975.1 Micrococcales bacterium | reverse complement strand
GCCTGGAAGTCCACGTAGTGCGGCAGCTTGAGGTGCTCGACGAAACCTGTCGCCTGGACGTTGTCGGCGTGCTCGACGACGAACTCTTCGTCGTGGGCCGGGGCGGTCTTGCGCTCCGCGAGCTCGTCGGCGCGCATGGAACGGTCGACCAGCGACATCGACAGCGCCTTGCGCTCGGACCGGCCGAAGGCGAGCCCGTACCCACGGGTGAACATCGGTGCGACCTCAGCGCTGCCGACGAACTGCGCGACGAGCTGGCACTCGGTGACCTCGATCCGTCCCAGGCACACCTCGAACCCCAGCTCGGGGGCGACGAACCCGACCTCGACCTGCCCGACCCGGACCTCCCCGACGAACGGGTGCGTGTTGCCGTAGCCGCGCAGGGTCGAGTAGCCCATCCCCAGCAAGAACCCCTCGTCGCCGCGGGCCAGGGCCTGCATCCGTCCGGCCCGGGTCATGGGGAACACTGTGGGGTCGCGGGTGAGGTCGGCCGGGTCGGGGTCGTCGCCGGCGTCACGGCTGCTCGCAGGTTCCAGCAGCGCTGCGGCCCCGAGGATGTCGGTGACACGCGGCATGGGCTCGGCGTCGTCGAAGTCGGTGGCCACCGGCGGTTGGGTGGGGTCTGACAGCAGCCGGTGCGTGTAGTCGAAGGTCGCGCCGAGCTGTTGGCCGCCAGGGACGTCCTTGAACGTCGCTGAGACCCGGCGCTGCGCGGGCAGGGCTGCGGTGTCGACGGGCACGGTGGTGCCGAACCGGGGCAGCGTCGTACGGTACGTGCGCACGAGGGTGATGGCTTCGAGCACGTCGCCCTGGCTCTGCGCGACGGCACGGGCGGCCAGGTCCTCGTCGTACAGCGACCCTTCGGTCATCACACGTGACACGAGGACCCCGAGCTGTTCGCGCACCTGGTCAGGTGTCAGACGAGGGGTTGTGCTCTCGCCCCGGCCGCGTTTGGCGAGCAGCGCGTGGGCGTTGGCGATCGCTTGCTCGCCACCTTTGACTGCGACGTACATGTTCAGACCTCCGTCGCCGTGAGCAGCCGTGTCGTCCTCGGCAGCGCGACGAGCGCGTCGTCGCTGGCCAGCACGAGGTCGACACCGCGGGGGAACAGCGCACCGTTGCCGGCCCACTGCGTGGTGAAGTCCGGCGGCAGGTCCGGCGGGTGCCACAGTGCCGGCACAGGGAAGCCTGGGCCGTCGGCGACCAGTGCCGGGCCACAGGCTGGTCCCGTGACCTGGACGACCACTGTTGTCGAGGTGTGCGGGGCTTCGTCGGTGCCCAGCGCGAACGAGCCCAGCGCTGGCAGGCACGACGGTGCTGCGACCAGGGCGAACGCTGCCTGCGCTGGGTCGTCGACCAGAGGCGCACCGGTGTGGAACCTGATCCACGCTGTGACGTCGCCGTCGTCGGCGAACACCGGGTCGAGCCACAGCGGTGTCGAGTCGTCTGCGACGGTGAGCACGAGCGCCGCAACGCCCTGGGTCAGAGCAGCTGGGCTCCCGGTGCGGCATGGGACGCTGACGGTCGTCGTCGGGCGCCCGAACGCGTCGAGCAGGGCCCGGAACGTCTGCTGGGCGTCGCGGACCGGGTCGGCCATCCCGGCGCCGCGGACCCCGGACGGGCTGGCGACCGGGTCTGCTGGTTGGCTGAGGTTCGTCGGGATGCTCATTGGTCGTCGTCCTCCTCACCGCTGGTGTTCTCCCGGGCGACGGTGAAGAAGCTCACCTGCGTGGCCCGGGCCTCGGCACGGGTGAGCGCGTCAGCCTCGGCCTGCTCGCGTTCGAGCGGTTCGACGACGTCGCTGAGCACCCGGTCCGTGGTTGCCGGGTCGGTCAGGAGCGCGTCGAAGACCGCCGCGAGCCCGGCGTGCTCAGGGTCCGAGCCCAGGACGTAGCTCGTCCCGACCCGTTCGGCGAGCAGGTTCCCGCCGCGCAGCACCGCTGTGGCACGTGTGACCGTCGCCTCTCCAAGGTTGAACCGGTCACCGCTGCCGTTGATACGCCCCTGGACCATGACCAGGCCCGCCTCCGGGCTGCGCAGGTACTCCACCTGCGGGGCGTCAGGCCACGCCGCCCAGTGTGCCGCGAGCCGCGACGCGTCCGCCGAGGCGAACGCCCGTGCCGCCCGCTGCCGTTCGGCCACCGCTGTCGTGCTGTCCATCCCACACCCTCACCGGTTGTCTGCTTGGTCGGGCTCGACGCTAGCCACGCCAGGGGAGCAGCCGGGAAGATCGGAATGTCCAGAAGATGAACACTTCAAGAACGGGCCCGGCCCACGCTCGTGGGCCCCGAGAGCCTTGAGGCGGGGACCTCACGCATGGCCACCCGAGCCCCATGGACTGAACCCTGAGCGTGGAGCCGAAACCTGATGTTCCCCACTCAGGTTTCGACTCCACGCTCAGGGCTGAACCAGGCTCAGCGTCGAGCCGTCCTGATGGTGGATCCCGGCTGTCAGGGTTCGGCTCGACGTCAGCAGGTCTCCCAGAACACGCAGCCGGGCCGCAGCAGGCTGGGCCATTCCGGGTCGCCCTGCGTCGGCTCGACGGGAAGGCGCCTCGCTGGACCCATGGCCAGGTACGTGACGGTGAGCACGTAGTCCATGTCGTCCAGCTCGGACGCTGTGGTCGTGGTTTCCAGGACCGTGAGGTCGTCTGGGTCGACGATCAGGGTCATGACCAGAGACGTGCTCGACTCCAGCACAAAGGGGCGGCTGATCGCCGTGCCGGTGCGGCCTTCGGAGTCGACGACCCCCGGGGTGACCGTGGTGCCCTCCAGGCGCTCGGCGACCTGCCAGAGCGCGGCCCGCAGCGCGCTCGATGCCGGGGTCTCGGGGTAGATGTCTGTGACCAGGCCCCAGACCATGTCGTCCACCGAGCCGGGACGTTCCTGCGCGGCGACCACCGCACGGCGCAGCTCGGCTTCCAGAGCGACCGGGTCGGTGGGCAGCGCGAACAGCACGTCCCAGGCCGCGCCGGTGGTTGGGTCGTAGTCGTCGAGGACCCACCCGCCTGGGCCCTGGCCAAACGCCGTGGCCGGGTCACCGTCGACGATGCGCAGGCTGGTGCCGTGCTGGGCCATCCAGGTCTCTACCACCTGAGGTCCCAGGCTGTCTGGCGTGTCAGGGGTGTGCACACGCTTCTTCACGTACCAGTACGGCGCGCCGACCCAGGCCGACTCGTCCAGCGCTCCTGCTGGGTCGGGCGCTGCTGCGGCCATCGCGGCGCGTGCGTGGCCCACCACAGGTGGCGCGGCAGTGGGCGGACCGTCTGCCGGGCTCGTGCCAGACCGACCGCCGGAGGCGCCGACTGCGACGGCCAACGCGATGACCGTGACGGCTGCCACCGTGGCCAGCCCACCGATCTGGGCCCTGCGGTGACGGCGGCCGGTGCGCAGCACCGTGGTCGGTTCTACCGAGCACAGCGGTTCCCACTGGGCCAGCGCTCGCAGGCGTCCGGCTGTGTTCTCGTCGTCGGGCTGGAAGGTCATCATCACTGCTCCTTGGACTCTGGGTTCGTCGGGCCGCTCAGGGCGGCGCGCAGCTGGCGCAGGCCGCGTGACGCGTCGGACTTGACCGTGCCGACCGGGATGCGCAACGTGGCGGCGACCTCTCGTTCATCGCCTCGACATAACGCAGCACCACGACGTGGCGCGGCCGCGGTTTGAGCGTCGCCAGCGCGGCGACCAGCAGGTCCCGCTCCGCCAGCAGCGCTGCACAGTCGTCGGCGCTGTGCTCGGGGACCTCCTCGGGCGCCACCAGGACCTCCCTGCGCCGGGTGCGCCACAGGTCGATCCGCCGGTTGGCCATGATCTTGCGGGTGTATGCCAGCGGGTCGCCGCTCGAGGCCCGCGACCATGCCGTGTAGGTGCGCACCAAAGCGTGCTGCACCAGGTCGTCGGCACGGTGCTGGTCTCCGGTGAGCAGCCAGGCTGTGCGGGCCAACGTGGTGAGGTTGGCCACCATGAAAGCCGTGAACTCCGCGTCCCGAGAGGGCTGCGGGCCGGTGCTCGTCGTCGCGCAAGAGACGGCACGAGGCACCGCATGTCCGGAAGAGCTCATACCTGGAACACGAACGACCACCTCGCTAGGTTGCACCGGCGCCGGGTGCTCTGGCGACGAGCTGGGCGGTGAGGTGCGGTGTCACAAGACAGTGGGGACGGTTCCGATGTCTTGCCTGGTCACTCGCCGGGACGCGCCGCAGGCCAGCTTGACGAACCCATCCTGGGCTGCGGGGTCCCACAAGACCGCGCGGTCTGGGCTGCCTATTCTTCGCTGGCCAGCGCAACACGCCCGCACACGCGCGGCCGGATCCCTGCCATCCACGGTGCTCGCCCTGGGCTGTTCGTCACCGTCCCGCACGGCGGCCTGGGTCGCAACCTTGGTCACCTGATCCGGACCGGGGTGGAGGCCATCGGCGTGGACCTGGTGCAGGGCACCGAGCCAACCCCTGCTGACCTGGTCGCGCTGGGCCCCCCAGCACTGCCACCAGAACTGATGTCGGAGATCGACGCGGACGTGACCGTGGTCGCCGGGGTCGTCGACGGCCAGAACGCTGGCCCCACTGACCTGGACGCCGCCCTGGCCCGGCTGGAACGCCTCAAGGCTCTCGGGGCCGACGTGACCGTGGCCACCTCGACGAGCCTGGCCGGCTTACCTCCCAAGGCCGGGGACCGGAAAGTCGCCGAAGTCCTCACCCTCGCCAGCGCCCTCGCATGGCCACCCGAGCCCCATGGACTGAACCCTGAGCGTGGAGCCGAAACCTGATGTTCCCCACTCAGGTTTCGGCTCCACGCTCAGGGTTGAACCGATCGGGCCGGGCCGACAAGAGTCTGGGCTCAGCGTCGAGCCGAGTCCTGATGGCGAGACAGTGGGGACGGTTCCTATGTCTTGCCTGGTCAAAGCAGGTGTGTGGGTGTCATGGTGCGTGCTGGCCGCCGGCGTCCCGCCACCCGTCTGGCCTGCTGGCTCTGACCAGGCACGGCATAGGAACCGTCCCCAATGTCCTCCCGGCAACGGGCCTCAAGCATCTGCGTGGCTCCCGATCCGGATGAGCCGCCTTGGTTCGTTCCCCAATACAGCCTGCGGCAACCCTCTGACCAGCACCTGTTGAAGCCATGTTATCGTGTCAGGGTGCACGGCGAGCGTGTTCACCACCCACCATCGGGTGTTCGACCGGGCTCGGTTGATGAGGACAGGAGACAGAATGACGGACGTTCCACCGACCCTGGCCCGTCTGGCAGAGTTTCAGGATCAGAGGTCGTGCTTCGAAGGCTACTCCCAGTGTTTCGGTGTGGACCTGGACCTGCTGCGGCCGGGTGGGGCGCCGCTGGAGGTATGGCTGCCCGAGCCCGCTGGGCACACGAGGGTCCGGCCGTTTGCGCAGGCCAATGGTAGTGGATCGCTGTACGCGCTGTGGGACGACGGGACAGGTGCGGACCCCGAGGACTGGCCAGTGATCGTATTCGGGGACGAGGGTGGTGTGTATCTGGTCGCAGCCCACCTGCGCAACCTGCTGCAACTGTTGGCACTCGACACCGAGATCAGCGTCGATTTCGATGCCCATTTCTATCTCGATCCCGACGACGAGTGGCACACTCGCGACCACGATCTGTTCGTCACCTGGCTCGCGGACGAGTTCGGCCTGGCACCCGCCACTGATCCGGGCGCCATTGTCGCTGCGACGCGTGACCGTTACCGGGTCCCGTTCGCCGCCTGGCTGGAAGCGGCGGGCTACGTCGAGTGACGGTCCAAGGCCGCTGCTTCGTGCATGCGGCTCGAAGACCGGATGAGTGCCGAAAGACAGTGGGCGAAAGACAGTGGGGACGGTTCCTATGTCTTGCCTGGTCAGGGCGATGCCCAGGACTGTGGTGGCTCGTCTTGCTCCGCCGGACGCCGGCGGTCCGCGACGACATCCCATCCTTCTGGCTTGCCAGTTCGCACAGGCCGGGCCGAGGTCCACTGTTGTGCGCGGAGGCTGGTGGGCGGGTCGCGGATCTTGTCATGTCCCATACCAGGTTTCGCAGGGTGGGGTTCTCCAGCAGAGCTGGCAGGCGACGGGATACGGTCGGGTGTGCGTGAGCTTCCTCTGGCCCGGTTCGCCGTGGGCCGTGCCGCGGTGCAGCGGACTGACGACGTGTGGTTGGCTGCGGCGCGGGAGGCCCCGTCGTCGCAGGTGGTGCTCGTGCGTGACGGCAGCGTGCTGACAACCGGGGGAGGCCCGGGGGCTGACCCGTGGGGCCAACCAGACCCCGACGTCGCGCTGGTCGTGCTCGACCCGGGCGCCGCCGTCGCAACCGCCGGGACGGTGAACGACGACGCGTGGCTCTTCCTCGGGCACGACGATGTCGCGTGGTTCGCCGTGCGGGTCCCGGGCACGGGCGCCGCTGCCCTGGTCGGGTCGTCGTCAGACGCCCTGGTCCACGCCCCACCTGAGGAACCACCGCACGACGAGCCGGTGTGGACACCGTTGCGCGCCGTCGGTGCTGTGCTCAGCGCCCGCGACGCCGGCCTGGCGACCACCGCGGTCGCCTTGGACCAGTGGCACACCCGCAACCTGTGCTGCCCACGGTGCGGAGGGCGCACCAGCTCGGCCGCCGGCGGGTGGGTGCGGGTGTGCCAGGTCGACGGCGCCGAGCACTACCCACGCACAGACCCCGCGGTGATCATGGCCGTGGTCGACGACGACGACCGTCTGCTCCTCGCGCACGCCGCGGCCTGGCCCGAGCGCCGGTGGTCGACCCTCGCCGGTTTCGTCGAAGCAGGTGAACCGCTGGAAGCCGCGGTGCGCCGCGAGGTCGCCGAGGAGACCGGCGTCGTCGTCACCGACGTGCAGTACGTCGCGTCGCAGCCATGGCCGTTCCCCGCCTCGCTCATGCTCGGTTTTCGTGCCCGGGCCCAGGCCGCCGAGCCGCACCCTGACGGCACCGAGCTGACCGACGCCCGCTGGTTCACCCGCACCGAGCTCGCCGCAGCAGTCTCTGCCGGCGACGTCGTCCCCCCAGGCCCGACCTCGATCGCCCGGGCCCTCATCGAAGAATGGTTCGGCGGCCCGCTGCTTGCCGTTCGCGATCGTCTTCGGTGAGTCTCGTCTCATGGATTGAACCCTGAGCGTGGAGTCGAAACCTGATGTTCCCCACTCAGGTTTCGACTCCACGCTCAGGGCTGAACCGGCCGGGCCGGGCCGTCCCGTGCTTCCACCTTCCCAGGTCAGGTACGTATGATGCTGGGGCAACGCACTGGAGGTGCAGTGGCTGAGTCCCGTTTCCCGATCGACAGGTTCAGAGGGTACAACCGCGACGCGGTCGACGCGGCTACGGACAGCAACAAAGCCCTCATCACACAGCTGGAGTCCCAGCTCGGCGAGGCGCGTCAAGCCCTGGACGGCGGGCACGACCACTCCGACCCACCCGTCTACGGCACCCCGTCACCCCCCACGCCCCACCTGGCGCCGTACGTCAGCGACGCGCCCGACCCGCGACGACCAGCCAGCTCTCGCCCGCGTTTCCCGATCGCCGCCTACCAAGGCTACGACCGCGACGCGGTCGACGCGGCCACGGCCCACGACGAGGCCACCATCGCGCAGCTGCAGTCCCAGCTTGCCCAGGCGCGTACGGCCCTCGCCGGGGCGCACCAGTACGACGCCCCACCCAGCCACAGCACGCCGCCGTCCCTTCCCGGCCCGCCGTCTATCCACGACGAGCCCACCGGTGCACCTGGTCTGCGACAGTGGGACGAGGTGCGTACCCGCGCTGTGACGATGGCGTTCGACGGCCGGGTCCTCGAGGTCTTCGGCGACCTCGCTGTCAAT
>WRCL01000074.1 GCA_009783975.1 Micrococcales bacterium | reverse complement strand
TCCGCGTCAACCTTGTCTCGGCCGGTCCGGTGCGCACCATCGCCGCCAAGCACATCCCCGGGTTTGAGCAGATGGAGAGCCAGTGGTCCACCCGGGCTCCCCTTGGCTGGGACGTCGGCGACCCCGAGCCGACCGCCCGGGCAGTCGCCGCCTTGTGCTCTGACTGGTTCCCGGCGACCACCGGCGAGATCATCCACGTCGACGGCGGCGTCCACGCCATGGGCCAATGAGTGCCCCTCGACGCCGCCACCTGGTTTCTACGTGACTAAATGGTGTAAACCACCTGACATCCATGTGCAAACCTGCGCCGACAGGCGTGTTGCTCCGGCCGCGACCAAATAGCGGCGCGTGCCTGGGCTGTTGTCCTGGTTTTCGGCCAGCCCGTGCAACGATAGGCGCCGTGAACGACACGACGAACCGCCTGCTGCTCCTGCGCCACGCCAAGGCCGAACGCCTCGGCCCCAACGACCACCAGCGGCCACTGGCCCTGCGTGGACGCCGCCAGGCCTCGGCGGTCGGAGCGGACCTGGGTGCCGAGAACCTCGTGCCCGACCGCGTCTTGTGCTCCTCGGCGCTGCGCACACGCCAGACCTGGGAGCTGGTCCGCCTCGCCCTGGGTGCTGCCGGTGCCGACGTCGCCGTCGACATCTGCGACGAGCTGTACGACGCTGGCCCACGTGACGTGGTCACCTTGCTCAACGGGTTGGACGACGAACGCACCGTCTTGGTCGTCGGGCACGAACCGACGGTCTCGGTCTTGTCAGGGCTGCTCGCCGGGCCCACCTCGTCGCCTGACGCCGTCGACGAGGTGTGCCACGGGGTGCCCACCGCGGCGTGGACCCTGCTGGAGCTGACGACGGCCTGGGCCGGTCTGGACAGCGCCACCGCACGTCTGCGGTCTGTGCGCGTGCCTGCTGCCTGAGTGCGTCCGGTCGTGACAGGCTGGGGTGCCGCACGACGAGAAGAGGGGCACTGTAGGACGATGACAACCCTGCGACCGTTCCGCGCGCTGCGCCCTGCTGATGGCCCCGCTGCGCAGCGGGTGGCTGCCCCGCCGTACGACGTGCTCAGCTCGGCTGAGGCGCGGGTGGTGGTCGAAGGCAACCCCGACTCGTTCTTGCACGTGGACAAGGCCGAGATCGACCTCGACCCGTCGGTCGACCCCTACGACGACGCGGTGTACGCCAAGGCGAAGGCGAACCTCGCCGACCTCGTCAGCCGTGGGGTCATGGTCCACGACCCGTCGGCCTGCTTCTACCTGTACCGCCAGACGATGGACGGACGTTCCCAGACTGGTGTCGTCGGGTGCGCCGGGGTGGACGACTACACGAGCAACCGCATACGCAAGCACGAACTGACCAGGGCCGACAAAGAGGTCGACCGTATCCGGCACGTCGACACCCTCGACGCGAACACCGGGCCGATCTTCCTCGCGCACCGGACCCACGACGGGTTGGCCGACGTGGTCAACCAGTGGGCCACCGAGCACACCCCCGTCTACGACTTCACCACCAACGGCGACTTCGGTGCTGCTGTGGCCCCAGGTGTGCGCAACCAGGTGTGGCGCGTGGCTGACGTGGCGACGAACCTGCACCTCGCGGCACTGTTCTCCCAGATCCCCGCTTTGTACATCGCCGACGGGCACCACCGGTGCGCCTCGGCGGTCAAGGTTGCCCAGCTGCGCCGCGAGCAGTACCTGGGGTACACCGGCGACGAAGAGTTCAACTACTTCCTCACGGTCGTCTTCCCCGACGACCAGCTGCACATCATCGACTACAACCGCGTCATGGCCGACACCGGCGGACGCACCCGCGAGGAGCTGCTCACCGCTCTGGCGGCGGTGGTGGCCATCGGCGAACCCCAGGCCCAGCCTGTGCGCCCTGGCGGCAAGCACGAGTTCGCGATGTTCCTCGGCGGGTCGTGGTACCCGTTGCATGTGCACCCTGGGCTCGTTGACACTTCTGACCCGGTCGCCTCGTTGGACGCCGCATGGTTGCAGGCCCACGTGCTGGGTCCGTTGCTGGGGATCACCGACCCGCGCGCGGACCACAGGATCGACTTCGTCGGCGGCAGCCGCGGCCTGGACGAGCTGGCGCGCCGCGCCGGGCCCGACGGGGTCGCGTTTGCCCTGAGCCCGGTCGTCATGGGTGATTTGTTTGCCGTCGCTGATGCCGGGCAGATCATGCCTCCCAAGAGCACGTGGTTCGAACCGAAGCTTCTCTCTGGCCTCTTCGTCCACCCACTGTGACCTGCACCGACGTCCATAATCGTCGATAATGTGCGCGCAGGGAATACCGCGTGGAACGCGCCGATATGGCCGCCGGCACACCGTGGTGCGTGTTCGTCGCATGGTCGGCGACGATCGTGAGTAACCTTAGTCACATGACTGTGATGACAGCCTCTCTCCGGCCGGCTGCCAGGACCAGGTTGCCATGGTTGACCTGGGCAGTCACCCAGACCAGGCCGCTTGGCGAACCCCGCGAGACCCAGGGAGGCTGGGCATGACGGCGACCTTTGTGCCCGAGGTGCGTGGGGTGATCGAGCGCGACGGGAGCCTGACGCTCATGGTCGACGAGAAGCCGGTCACCGTCGCCGGCCCGTCCGACGCTCCGGTCAACCTCTACGACGCGCGGCGCCAGCTCGTCGCCGCAGTTGCCGCCGTCGCCCACCAAAGCGGGCACGACCGGGTCGTCGCCCATGTCGACGACCCGGAGAACGGCGCGATGATGGTCGCCGTCACCGCGACCGGGAGCATCGAAGACGTCGTCGTCGCCCCAGCGGCCAGACCCGTCCAGCCAGGGCGACGTGCGGCACCCCCAGCCGTGGCCCCGCCACCGGTCCCTGCCCAGCCAGCGGCCCAGAGCGTCGAACGCCGCCGGGCCGAGGGGTGGACCCCGGTCGCACGACCCGCCCAGCCCGCGGTCCCGGCCCAGAGCGCCGAACGCCGTCCGCCTCAGGGGTGGGCTCCAGTCGCCCGCCCTGCCCAGCCGGTGCGCCGTCCGGTGCTGCCCGCGGTGGAGCCGGCCGAACCTGACCGTCGTTCGGTCCACCGGGGGCCGCAGGTGTCGATGCTCCCGCGCACCCCCGTGGCCGCACGGACCCCGGTGCCCACGTTCTTGGTCACCGAACCGGCGACCGACCCGGCGCGTACCGGGTGGCGCGGGGCAGCCAACCGGCTCGGGATGAGCTTCGCGCCGACGAGCACCGAGGTGGGCCTGCGCCGGGCCGTGCGCATCGTCTCCCAGCACTGGCCGGGCCTGCGCACCGTCGCGGTCGCCAACGCCAAAGGCTCAGCGTGCAAGACACCGACGACGATCGGCCTGGCCGCGGCGTTCGCCCGGCATGGTGGTGGCGGGGTCGCCGCGGTCGACAACAACCCGACACGCGGCACGCTGCCGTGGCGCACCGAACAAGGGCCCCACGACGCGAGCGTCACCGACCTTCTGCCGCATGTCGAGCGTCTGCTCACCTCCGACGCGAGCGCCTCACAGCTCGCCGCGTTCTTGCACCACCAGACCGAAGACCGCTACGACGTCTTACGGTCCAAACCTGAACGCCTGGGCCCACCGTTCACCGCCGAGGAGTTCGACGCCGTCGTGCGGGTGCTCGCCAAGTACTACCGGCTGCTCGTGTTCGACTCTGGCAACGACGAGACCTCCCCGGTGTGGCAGCACATGGTCGAGCTCGCCACCCAGCTCGTCGTGCCCACCTTGGCCCGCCGGGAGTGGGCCGAAGCCGGCCGGCTGCTGCTCACCGAGCTGTCACGCAGCTCTGAGCACGGCTACACCCTGGCGACCAACGCCGTGGTCATCGTCTCCCAGGCCGACCCCCGCCGGGGCCTGGGCCCAGCGCTGGAGATCGCCCGGGGATTTGAGGGTCTGGTCCGCGCGACCGCCGTCATCCCCTACGACCCGCATATGGTCGAAGGCCATATGCGCTGGTCGAGCCTGGCGCGCGAGACCCGCGACGCGTGGGTCCACGCTGCCGCGATGGTCGCCACCGGTTTCTGAACGCCAGCGGGAAGACCGTCGCAAGACAGTGGGAAGACAGCAGGAACCGTCCCCATTGTCTTCCCACTGTCTTGCGACGGTCTCTACTCGGTGAAGACCGCCCCCTTGGGCACGACCGTGATCCCTGAGTCGGTGACGGTGAACCCGCGGGCCAGGTCGTGCTCGCGGTCCAGCCCGATACGGCAGCGTTCGGGCACGGTGACGTACTTGTCGACGATCGCCCGGTGTATCTGGGCGTAGCGCTGGACGATGACCCCGTCGAACAGCACCGAGTCGGCGACCTGCGCCCACGAGTGCAGCCGGCAGCCGGGGGAGACGACAGACCCGGTGACCGTCGCACCAGAGACAACGGTGCCGTTGGAGACGATCGAGTCTGCCGCGTGGCCCAGGCGTCCGGCACCGGCGTGGACGAACTTCGCCGGGGGGAGCCCGACGTTGCCCGCGTGCAAAGGCCACGCGCTGTTGTACAGGTTGAACACCGGCTCGATCGCGATGAGGTCCTGGTTCGCGTCGTAGTAGGCGTCGATCGTCCCCACGTCACGCCAGTAGTCCTGGTCGCGTGGGGTCGAACCGGGCACGTTGTTGCGGATGAAGTCGTACACCCCAGCGGTGCCACGTTCGACGAAGGCCGGGACGATGTCGCCGCCCATGTCGTGCAGCGAGCCGGGGTTGCCCGCATCAGCAGACACAGCCGCCACCAGGGCGTCTGCGTTGAAGATGTAGTTGCCCATCGAGGCGAGGACCTCGCCGGGGGAGTCGGGCAGGCCGACCGGGTCCGACGGTTTCTCGCGGAACGCGGCGATCTTCGTCGGGTCGTCAGCAGCGGTCTCGATGACGCCGAACTGGTCGGCCATCTCGATCGGCTGGCGGATCCCGG
Source organism: Micrococcales bacterium (assembly GCA_009783975.1). Lineage (GTDB taxonomy): Bacteria > Actinomycetota > Actinomycetes > Actinomycetales > Cellulomonadaceae > Cellulomonas. The sequence continues at coordinate 2,998 of WRCL01000074.1, read as the reverse complement.
CGACGGTGAGCTCGGCACCAGACTCGATGTGGGCGTCCATCATCTGGGAGAAGTCCATCCGGTAGACGTGGTCAGCACCGACCACGACGACGTAGTCCGGACGTTCGTCTTCGATGATGTTCAGACCCTGGTAGATCGCGTCGGCGCTGCCCAGGTACCAGTGCTTGCCGACCCGCTGCTGCGCAGGCACGGCGGCGACGTAGTTGCCGAGGATCGCCGACATCCGCCACGTCTTGGACACGTGGCGGTCCAGGGAGTGAGACTTGTACTGGGTGAGCACGATGACGTGCAGATACTGAGAGTTGATGACGTTCGACAGGGCGAAGTCCACCAAGCGGTAGATCCCGCCGAACGGGACGGCTGGTTTGGCGCGGTGGGTCGTCAGCGGCATGAGCCGCTTGCCCTCTCCACCAGCGAGGACGATGGCAAGGACCCGCGGCATTGCTCGCATTACCCAACCCTAGACCGACGAGGCCCACTTGTGCACGGCAGCCAGCATGTGGTCACCGTGGGGTTTCACTGTGGGCGCCGGCGGGCGTGCAGCGCGCGTTCGACTACCGTAGTGACTGACCCCGACCTGCGGAGGCCCCGTTGCGCGTCGACCTGATGACCCGCGAGTACCCGCCCAAGATCTACGGAGGGGCCGGGGTGCACGTCGCCGAGCTGGTCCGGGTGCTGCGCAGCCCTGGTGCCGCAGGCCCGGGTGTCGACGTGCAGGTCCACTGTTTTGACGGGGCCCGTGACGACCTGTGGGTCCACGGGTACGACCAGCTGCCCGGCGACGCCGCCCTGGCCACCTTCGGCGTGGACCTCGCGATGGTCGCCGGGGTCGGTGCGGTCCCAGGTGCCGGCCCAGACCTCGTGCACTCGCACACGTGGTACGCCAACCTTGCCGGGCACCTCGCCGGGGTGCGGTACGACGTGCCGCACATCCTCACCGCCCACAGCCTCGAACCGTTGCGCCCGTGGAAGGCCGAACAGCTCGGCGGCGGGTATGCCCTGTCGAGCTGGGCTGAGCGCACCGCCTACGCCGGTGCCGCTCGGGTCGTCGCCGTGTCTGCCGGGATGCGCGCCGACATCTTGCGTGTCTACCCGTTCGTCGACCCCGACGACGTCGTCGTCGTGCACAACGGCATCGACCTGGACGGGTGGGCCCGTCCAGGCGACACCGACGCGTCCCAGAGCCGTGCCCGGGCGCTTGGCGTCGACCCCGACCGGCCCGCTGTGGTGTTCGTCGGGCGGATCACACGGCAAAAAGGCCTGCCGTACTTCCTGCGTGCCGCCGAGCTGTTGCCCGACGACGTCCAGCTCGTGCTGTGCGCCGGGGCGCCGGACACCCCTCAGATCGCCACCGAGGTCCAAGAGCTTGTCGCAGGCCTTGCCACGAAACGTTCTGGTGTGGTGTGGATCGAGCGGATGCTGCCCCGTGACGAGCTGGTCTCGGTGCTCGCCGCGTGCACCGTGTTCGTGTGCCCGTCGGTGTACGAACCACTGGGGATCGTCAACCTCGAAGCCATGGCTGTGGGGCTGCCTGTTGTCGGTACCGCGACCGGGGGTATCCCTGAGGTCGTCGTCGACGGCCAGACCGGTCTGCTGGTCCCCATCGAGCAGACCGACGACGGGACCGGAACACCCCTGCACCCGCAGACCTTCGTCGCCGACCTTGCCGCCGCGTTGACCGACGCTGTGAGCGACGCCGAACGCGCCCGTCGCTGGGGCGCCGCCGGGCGCCAGCGCGTCGAAGACCACTTCTCGTGGGACGTCATCGGCGAACGCACCCTCGAGGTGTACCGGGGCGTGCTTGGTTAGGGCTCGCCGATCCACTACCTGGTCATGTGCGTGCCCGGGCTGCGCACATGACTTGGTTGTTGATCGGCGAGCCCGTAGCGTCGCAGCCTGCGCAGATGCCGTATCACGGGCATTTTGGCCCCTGTGCGGTCAGCAGATGAGGTGAAGGCCCCCAACGGCCTGACGCCACGTCCCGGCCGGGTGCTACCCTCCCGACGTGATGCGTGCAACAGGCGTGAGGTCGAGATTCGCACAGTGCGTGGTGTTGGTGGCCACTGCGGTCCTTGCAGCATCGTTCGCGGCGTGCAGCTCCAGCGGTTCAGGCGACCTGCGTGTCGACCCCGTGGACACTGGGGACGGCACCGGCGGCAAGCTCGTCGAGACCGGGTTCGGCCAGCGCGGCCAGTACGCCCTGGGTGTGGCAATCGTGAAGAACACCTCAGGTCGCGGCGGTGCGACCGTCACAGTCACCTTCGACTTCACCGACGACGACGGTGCGGTCGTGGAGTCGGTCACCCAGGCTGAGCACTTCAGCTGGGCAGACCAAGAGCTCGCAGTCACCGCTTTCGCCGTGCTCGCCTCCGAGGACGTGCATGTCGCCTCGCTCGAAGCGACCCTGCTCATCGAGGACAACGGCGATTTCGCCGACAACCCTCCGGGCAACATCGGGGTCGTCACCGGCACGATCAAGCCTGGCGACGCCGAGGGCTACTGGGAAGTGCGGTTCATGCTCAGGAACCGTGACGCGCAGGTCGTCGACGACGCCCGTGTCGGTGTTGTGTGCTGGGACGGCTCAGGGACCATCATCGGCGGCGACAGCGTCTACCCCGAGCCCATCGCCGCCTCCACCGTGCTCGAGGTCGCCTCCGACCCCACCCTGAGCGCCAAACCCAGACGCTGCAAAGCCTACGTCGGCTCTGGGATGTAGTCCGTCAGCGTGTCGTTGCAGGTGGACCACAAGTTTTGCTGAACGTGGAACCTATCGGGGTCCTCGGTGGTGTCATGGGGCATGAGCGCGAGCAGTGCTGTGGCCGACGAGGAGACCGTCGTGACCGGGAACGAGGCCATGGTGGCGGCCGGGCGCGGGTCGCAGCGCCGCGAGGATGAGTTCACACAGTTCGCCACAACGGCCCTGGTGGCGCTCAAGCGCACCGCCTGGCACCTGACCGGTGACGAGCACCAAGCGTGCGAGCTGGTGCAGCAGACCTTG
>WRCL01000073.1 GCA_009783975.1 Micrococcales bacterium | reverse complement strand
GGGGAAGGCGCAACCCTCGACGCGGCACGTAACGCTGAGGTCATGGCTGGGCACGCCGAGTTCCACCGTGCCGCAGCCGGGGTGCTCGCCGAGGTCGCGGCAGGACGGACCGAGGCGGCACAGCAAGCACTGGTCGACCCTGACGGCTACGCCGGGGTCGCACGACGGCTCACTGACGCGTTGGTCTCATGGACTGCCACCCAGCCGGTCGTGTCGCAGAAGTGACCAGGCTCAGACACTGACCAGGCCGGCCCTGCGGGCCGCGTCGAGCAGGGCGAACCCGTCAGGCCCGGCGAGCACAGGTACGTGCAAGGTGGGCCGCGGTGTGCCGTCGGGCGGGTAGTGGCGGGCTGTCGGCGAGGACAGCACGTGCTCAGCGAAGGTGAGCTGGCGCAGCAGCACGGCCCCGACGTGGTCTTGGTGACGTGCCAGGGCCCCGGCGTAGATCCGCGGGTCGTTCTGCCCGTCGTCACCGATGAGCGACCACCGGATCCCGGGCATCTCGTGGAACAGCCGCCGCAGCTGGGCCACCTTGTGCCGTGCCCCAGAGCGGAACCAGCCGGTGTTCGTCGGCCCCCAGTCGGTGAGCAGCAACGTGCCAGCCGGGAACCCGTGCACACGCAAGAACCGGGCGACCGTCGGAGCGGTGTCCCACGCCCCGGTCGACAGGTACACCACAGGACCGGCCGGGTCGCGGTCGTGCAGCGCGCACAACAGCTGGGCCATCCCTGGGACAGCCTCGCGCGCGTCTGCGCGGCGCACGAGCGAGTTCCACGCGGCGATGAACGGACGCGGCAGGCGTGTGACCATCACCGTGTCGTCGATGTCGCAGACCAGCCCGGTGCCCACGGTCGCGGCGACCTGGACCGGCGCGGTGACCGGGGTTGAGCCGGCCACGCACAACAACACCTCCTGCCAGCCAGGTGGCAGGTCAGCGGCGAGAAGGTGGTCAAGGTACCCGGCGCGGTCGGTCGACAGGTGGTGCACCTGGTCGCCGACACGGACCTCGACCGGGGTGCCGGCGACAGGCGCAGACAGGAACGACCGCCACCCACGCACGTCGGCCAGGGCACGGTCTGGGTCGTGGGTCTGCGCCGTCGCACCAGAGTCGGGCAGGTCGTCATCGGCGACGACCCGCGCAGCCAGCACCGTCCGGGCCAGGACCCGCACCCAGCCAGGCCCGCCGTAGCCGGCGTAGGGCACGACACGTACCGTCCACCCCTGGCCGATGAGCCGCGCAGCGACCCACGAGTCCAGGGCGTCTTCCATCCGGGCGGCCACGTGCGGGCGTTCGACCCGCGACAGCGGGTTCTGCGATCCTGGCCGGGCCTCAGAACGTCCGGCGAGCAACGGGTCGGTGCTCACGACGCGTGGACCTCGACCCAGCCCTTCTTGATGTTCGCCTCGAAGGCTGCGTTGCACAGCTCCATGATCTGCTCCTTCGACGACGAGACACGGACCTCCTGCTGGAGCGGGTCCTTGCGGTCGCAGGAATAGTTCGTGTAGGCGAACACGTAGGCGGGGTAGCCCAGGGCCTGCTTGTTCGTGGCCCAGACCAAGAACTTTTGCACCATGAACTTCGCACCGAGCTGTTTTGTCCACACTGTGCGGACCAACACCTGTGAAGCGGGGGCGTCACCTGCGGCCGTGGCGTCGGGCGGCACCGGTGGGGCGGCGAACTCCTCGATCTGGGCGAAACGCACGTCGACCGCGTCGCACGCCTTGTCGTCGCGGACCCGCACAAAGCTGGGGAAGACGATCGCGATCCCGTTGACCTCGCACGCACGCACCCATGTGCCGTCGACCAGCTCCAGGCACGGGTTGCGGACCGTGCCTGAGGTCGACTCGAACAGCACGTCGTTGATCTTCGCCTCGATGACCATCCCGGGGGTGACCATGCGGAACGCGACGTGGTTGGAGTCGGTCTCGATATACGTCGAGGACGTCTGGCGGGGCACGAGAGCGGCGTACAGGTCACGACGTTCGGTCTCGGTCAGGCCCCCGCCGATATGCCCGACGACCTGGAACTGGCCTGGCGCCGGCACGAGCGCCACGAGCATCGAGCGGACCTGGCCCTTCATGTCTCCGCCGCCCTCAGAGAAACCGACGACGGCGAAGTCGACGCTGTGGCGGGGTTTGAGCTTGTAGACCAACGGCAGCTCAGAACGTACGACCAGGCCCTCAGCGCCGTCCTCGGTGACCCAGCGGTTGAACAGGTCGGCGACGGCATGGCGCGACCCAGCCGACTGCAGCCGCACCGGCCGGCACAGCTCACCTGAGCCGAACAGCTGGTCGAGGCGGGAATGGACATCGAGGTACCCGGTCACGCGCGGCGGGGCACCGTCGATGCTCACCAGGTCGTAGGGGGCCAGGCGCAGGCGGCCGACCTGTGCCGGGTCACCCAGGGCCGCGAGGGCGTCGAAGACGCGGGTGCGCCCGGCGGACTCCTCGCAGTACAGCTCGCACGCGATGACCGCCTCGCGCACACCAGCGGCGACGAGCGCGTCGCGGGCTTCGTCCAGGCACGGCAGACCTGTGCGGACGGTGCCCCCGGAGTTCACCGTCACGATATCGGTGCCGTCCCAGCAGACGACCGCCATCTCGCCGTCGTACTTGCGCGTCACCTGGAACTGCGTGCCGCCCAGGCGTTGCTCGACCTGGTCGGGGTTGAGCGTGAGGTAGTTCGCGGCGACCTCGCGTTTGTAGTCCAGCACCATCGCCAAGGTGTCGGCGTCGATGACGTCACCACGGCCTTCGAGGTAGCCGTGGACCGGTGACAACCGGGACCGGTCGAGCATCATGACGCGTCCTCCTCGCTCACCAGGGCTTTGAGCTCAAGGTTGGTCAGGTGCAGCACCAGGGCGTAACGCTCGCCGTCGACCCGGCCTTCGAGGAAACCCCGGTACGGCTCGCCCCCGGTGGTCAGGACCATCGGGCCGACGCCTTTGGGTCCAGAGCCGACGAACATCAACGCGTCAGCCTCGTGCAGCTGTTTGGCCATCGCGTACAAGAAGTCGTAGGTCAGGCCCGAGTTGTGCCGCACCTGGTACGCCTTGGTGAACACGAACTTGCGCAAGGCGTCAGCTTTGGGGAACAGCCGTCCGCTCCAGCGGATCGGGCTGTCCTCCGCGGCGACGTTCGACGGTGCTTTCGTCGCGTCACGGCGTTCTTTCTCGCTCCCGTCGGGGAGGTGGATGACCTGCTGGAGGGTGACCCGGTACGCGATCGCACCGTCGTCGGCGACGTAGATCCGGTGGGTGTTGGTCAGAGGGCGGCCGACCTGCTCGATGTCGACGTCGACGTCGGAGTCGACGATCGCGTGCCCGAGGGCGAGCAGGTCCCCGGCGTCGGCGACCAGACGGTCCAGCCGGGCGGTGGTCTTGAGGTACTTGCGCCGCACAGGTGCGGTGCCGTCGGGCAGCACCATCGTCACGGTCGTCGTCGTCGGGGCAGCGCCGAAACCGACGACGGCGTCACGCTGGTGGTCGTTGGCGAGGTTCAAAGAACGCAGGGACACCGGCTACCTCACATCATCGAGAAGTCGATCTCGTCGTCGTCATCGGCCTGGTCGGCCTCGTCGTCGACGACAACAGCGGGCTGGTCCAGGCCGACAAGCTCGAACGGCGTGTGCCGGCCGACGAGCAGGAACACCACACCGTCGCTGACGAGCACGAACGCGGGGGAGGCGGTGTAACCGGCACGGAAGGAATAGTCAAAACGGTAGATCTGGTCGCCGACCGCCTCACAGAACCCGTCAGGTGCGTCGACGAGCTGGTACACCGCGGTGATGGCGTGGGCGAGCAGGTCGTCAGGGGTCGCGGTGTCGGTGAGCTCGACCGGTGCGTCAAAGCTGGACGGCACCGGTTCGGCGTCGGCCCCGTCGGCGGTCACCGCGTGCAGCGCCGAGCGTTCGACCCACCGTTCGTCGACATCGAGCAGCCCGAACCCCACCCCACCAGCAGGGATGACGATCGTGCCTGTCGCGTCGACGGCTGCGACCTGCAACGTGTTGCCGTCGTCGTCGACGGCGACCGTCTCGGACCACCCATACAGCTTCTTGCGGTCGACTTTCGTCGGCACCGCGGGGTACCTCTGGCCGCCAAGGCCGAACACCAGCGTCCTGGCCATCACACCTCTCCTGCGTCAATGAGCACTGGCCAGTGTGCCATGCGCCGGCGGCGGAGTGGAGCGCTGACACCAACGTATCTCAGCGCGAGCCAGGCCTGGCCCGCCGCGGCGCCGGACGGCGAGGACGTTGGTCGGGACGCTCGGGTCCGGTGTCGGGCCGCAGGTTGAGCCGGCGCCCAGCAACCCGTGCCCGGGCGATCCGCTCAGCAGCCTCGGGCGCCAACCCCCCGGGGATGTCGACGAGGGAGAAGCTGGAGAACATGTGGATCTTGCCGATCTGGTCCCCGGTGAGACCACCTTCGCCGGTGAGGGCACCGACGAGCGCACCTGGGCCGATCCCGTCACGGTGCCCGACGGCGACCTTGTACACGGTGCGGTCGCCGGCCGGGACGCGGGGACGGCCAGAGCGGTGCCGGGGCGGACGGTCGTCGCGTGGCCTGTCGTCGCGACGGCGTTGGTCTGGCCCACGGTCGGCTTTGTGCCGTGCGGTGGCCAAAGTCGTGTCGAGCTCGGCGTCTGCGCCAGCGTCTGGGGCACCGGCGCTGGCGACCGCGGCGACCCGCACGAGCAGGTCCAGCGCGTCAGTGCCTGTGTTGTCCAGCTCGGCGGCGACCGCGTCGCGGTAGGTCGCGAGGTTGCCGTCCCAGGCAGCTGCGCGCTCCAGCAGGCGGGCGGTGCGCGCCGCGGCGACCTCGCTGGCTGAGGGAACCACCGTGGGCACCAGCGTGAGCCGCAGAGCCCGTTCGATACGTCGTAGGCGGGCCGTCTCGGTCGGTGTGACGAACGTCAGCGCCTCCCCGGTACGTCCGGCCCGGCCTGTGCGGCCGGTGCGGTGCACGTAGGTCTCAGGTTCACCAGGCAGGTCCATGTTCACCACCAGGCCCACCCGGTCCACGTCCAGGCCGCGTGCGGCGACGTCGGTGGCGACCACGACGTCCAGCGCCCCGTCGCGCAGGCGGGCGACGATCCGTTCACGTTCGGCCTGGGCGACATCACCGGACAGGTACGCCGCGGCGAGCCCGTGCTCGACAAGCTCAGAGCCGACCTGTTCGGCTGCTTCCCTCGTGCGGACGAACACCAAGGTCGCCGCAGCGTCGGTGATCGCCAGCACCCGGCGCAGCGCGGCGGTCTTGACCCGGTGGGGGACAGTCGCATAGCGGTGGGTCGTCTCGGTGGTCGTGCCGACCTTGCCGCCGACGTCCACCTGGACCGGTGCGGTGAGGTGGGCGGCGGCGACCGCCTGGATCGCTGGGGGCATCGTCGCGGAGAACAACGCAGTCTGACGGTCCGGCGCCGCGGCAGCCACGATGGTGTCGACGTCTTCGGCGAACCCCATCGCGAGCATCTCGTCAGCCTCGTCGAGCACGAGGTACCGCACCTGGTCCAGGCGTAACGTCCCGCGTTCGAGGTGGTCGATCACCCGCCCTGGGGTCCCGACGACGACCTGCGCCCCAGCAGCCAGGGCACGTTTTTGCGGCAGGTATGGTGCCCCGCCATACACCGCGACGACCTGGACACCATCAAGCTGCACCGCGAACGACGCCAGGGCGTCGGCGACCTGCAGGGCCAGCTCACGTGTGGGCGCGAGCACCAGGGCCTGGACCGCCTGCAGGTCGGGGTCGACCGTGGCCAGCAGCGGCAGGCCGAACGCGGCGGTCTTGCCGGTCCCGGTGCCGGCAACCCCGACGAGGTCGTGCCCTGCCACGAGCCGGGGGACTGCCGCAGCCTGGATCGGGGTCGGCACGGCGAACCCGAGCCGGGCCGTCGCGGCGACGAGCGCGCCAGGCAGCCCAAGGTCGCCAAAACCGTCGCAGGGCATGTCAGGAGGCAGGTCACGCACGTCAGAGCCGATCAGGTGGGGGAGCCCTGACCGACCGCCGGCTGACGTCGGGCGGCCGCAGGCACGACGTTGGCAGCTGGTACCACGCACAGGCGACGGCACCGCGCAGACGTCGGTGCGACAAGCTCCGGGTGGGCCTCATGGTACCGGGTCCGGCGCGCCCGCCGCCTCGCACCGGCCCGACGGGTCCAGCCCGCAGCGCAACGGCGCGGCTCGGACCGCACCACCAAGACGATCCCACCAGCCAACGGAGCCCCGACGATCACGAGGAACCCGACCAATGAGCGAACCGGCTTGGTGCGGCAACCCGAGTCCGCCCGTGGCCAGTGGACACCATAGGATCGGGCTGTCAGTGAGGAGGGCCAGTGGACGTCGCGACGAACCGGGTGCTCACGGTGCCCAACGCGATCTCAGCAGCCCGGCTGGTCATGGTGCCGGTGTTCGCGGTGCTGCTGGCCCGGCGCCAGGACGTCGCGGCGCTGGTCGTGCTGGCGGTCAGCGGAGCCAGTGACTGGTTGGACGGGGTGCTGGCCCGTCGTCTGGGGCAGGTCTCACGGCTCGGGCAGCTGCTCGACCCTGTTGCAGACCGGTTGTTCATCGTCGTGACGATCATCGCGCTCGCGTGGCGTGACGTGGTGCCTGTGTGGTTGGTCGTCGTGCTTCTCGCCCGTGACGCGGCGCTGGGGGTCGTCCAGCTCGTCGTCATGCGGGGCGGGTGGGCCCCGCTGCCGGTGCACCTGGCGGGCAAGACCGGCACGTTGATGCTGCTGTACGCCTTCCCGCTGCTGCTGCTCGCCCAGATCCTCGGTTCGGCGCCACAGGTGGTGACGACGACCGTCGCCGGGCTTGGCTGGGCTGCGGCGCTGTGGGGTGTGGGGCTGTACTGGACCTCTGGGGTGTTCTACCTCGTCCAGGCGCGCCGGCTGTTGGGGAGCACCGCATGAGCCCGCGTCACAGCCTGGCACCGCTGTCAGAATCGATGACGCTGCTGGAGGAGGTCTACCGCCGGCCGCTGGACCCCGGGTACCGCGAGGCGGCCCGCCGGCGCCAGGACGGCGAGCCCCAGCGGCGGCCGGTGGGCACGACGGTGGTCGTGGCGCTGGCCGTCCTGCTCGGTACCGGGCTCACCGTGGCTGCGGTCAACCTGCGCCAGAGCGAACCTGGCGCGGTCCGGGCGCGGACGCTGCTGGAACAGGAGATCACCGCCCAGCGCCAGCGCGCCGCTGGGGCCAGGGTGGCGATCAGCACGACGAGCACCGAGCTGCACCGGCTCCAGGCAGCGGCGCTCGCCGAAGAGGACCCGGCGCTGCTGGCCCAGCTGCGCCAGGACGCGGTGCCCTCAGGGGCCGTGGCTGCCAGCGGCCCCGGGGTGCAGGTGGTGCTCACCGACGCCGCCGACGCCTGGGACCCGGCGAGCAGGGTCCAAGACGTGGACCTGCGTGTGGTCGTCAACGCGCTGTGGGACGCCGGGGCCGAGGCGGTGACTGTCAACGACGTGCGTATGACCAGCCTCACCGCGATCCGTTCGACCCGGACCGTCGTGCTCGTGGACCTGCAGCCGATGACCAGCCCGTACACCGTGCAGGCCGTCGGTGACCCTGAGACGCTCTCACGCGCCTTGGGCGTGTCCCCAGCGGGTCAGCACCTGGCGACGCTCCACGCGACGTACGGTATTGGTGTGCAGGTGGCTGTCGACGACCGCCTGTCGTTGCCTGGGGCTGGCCAGGTGACGTTGCGGTACGCGCAGGAACGACGAGAGGGTGGACCATGATTGCGGTGATCGGCCTGGTCGTCGGGATCGTCGTCGGGCTGGTGCTCCAACCTGAGGTCCCTGTCGAGCTGCGCCCGTACCTGCCGATCGCTGTCGTGGCTGCCCTCGACGCGCTGTTCGGCGGGTTGCGCGCACGGCTGGACGGGATCTTCGACGACCGGGTGTTCACGATCTC
>WRCL01000072.1 GCA_009783975.1 Micrococcales bacterium | reverse complement strand
TCGGTCGGTTCGACCATGAGCGTGCCAGCGACGGGGAACGCCAAGGTCGGGGCGTGGAAACCGTAGTCGGCGAGGCGTTTGGCGACGTCCTCGGCGGTCACCCCGGTGTTCTTGGTGATCTCGCGCAGGTCGAAGACGCACTCGTGGGCGACGAGGTCCTCGCGGCCGGTGTACAGCACCGGGTAGGCGTCGCGCAGCTTGACAGCCAGGTAGTTCGCGGCGAGCACGGCGGTCTTCGTCGCGCGGGTGAGCCCGTCGCCGCCCATCATCGCCAGGTACATCCACGGGATCGGCAGCACCCCGGCCGAGCCCCAGCGGGCCCCGGCGACCGGCGGGTTCGCCGTGGGGATCCCAGGGGTCGGGTCACCAGGCAGGAACCCTGCCAGGTGCTCGGCGACCGCGACCGGTCCCACACCTGGCCCGCCGCCGCCGTGGGGGATGGCGAACGTCTTGTGCAGGTTCAGGTGCGACACGTCCCCGCCAAGCTCGGCCACACGTGTGAGCCCGACCAGGGCGTTGAGGTTCGCCCCGTCGATGTACACCTGGCCGCCAGCGGCGTGCACAAGGTCGGCGACCTGGCGGACCCCGCCCTCGTACACCCCGTGGGTCGAGGGGTAGGTGATCATGATCGCCGCGACCTTGCCCTCGTGCTGCGCGAGCTTGACCTGCAGGTCGTCGCGGTCGACCGACCCGTCGGCGCTGGTGTCGACGACGACGACACGCAGCCCGGCCATCGCCGCGGACGCTGCGTTCGTCCCGTGGGCCGAGGCCGGGATGAGGCACACGTCGCGCGTGCCCTCGTCGCGGGAGGTGTGGTAACGCCGGATCGCCATGAGCCCGGCGAGCTCGCCAGCAGACCCGGCGTTGGGCTGCAGGCTCACCGCGGCGTACCCGGTGATCTCGGCGAGCCAGTGCTCAAGGTCAGCGGTGAGCGCTGCGTACCCGCGGTGCGACTCGACCGGGGCGTACGGGTGGACCTCGGCGAACCCGGGCCAGCTGATCGGCTCCAGGGCCGCAGCGGGGTTGAGCTTCATCGTGCACGAGCCCAGCGGGATCATCGAACGGTCCAGCGCGAGGTCTTTGTCCGACAACGCGCGCAGGTAACGCATGAGGCTGGTCTCCGACTGGTGGGCGCAGAACAGCGGGTGGGCGAGGTACGTCGTGCGGCGCATGAGCGACCCGGGCAGGTTCGCGTGGTCGCCTTTGAGCACCTGGAACGAGAACCGGCCCTGGGCGTTCGGGCGTTTCTGGGACGCCCCAGCCAGGACGAACGCCCCGACGACGGCGGAGACGTCCTCGTCGGTCGTCGTCTGGTCACAGCTGACCTGGACGTGGTCGCGGTCCGGGGCCCACAGGTCCAGCCCTGCTTTGGCGGCCTGGATCAGCACGTCCGGCGCGCGGCCGGGCACGTAGGCGCGCACCGTGTCGAAGAACGCGTCGTGCTCGACGACGACCCCGGCCTGGCGCAACGACACGGTGATCGCCACAGCTTTGCCGTGCACCCGCCGGGCGATCTCACGCAGCCCGTCCGGGCCGTGGTGCACCGCGTACATCCCGGCGACGACAGCGAGCAGGGCTTGGGCGGTGCAGATGTTGCTCGTCGCCTTCTCCCGGCGGATGTGCTGCTCACGGGTCGTCAGCGCCAACCGGTAGGCAACTGCTCCGTCAGCGTCGACGCTCACCCCGACAAGGCGGCCCGGCACCGCACGTTCCAGACCTTCGCGCACCGCCATGAACCCGGCGTGCGGACCGCCGCAGAACAACGGGACACCAAAACGCTGGGCGGAGCCGACCGCGACGTCGGCGCCGATCTCCCCTGGGCTGCGCAGCATCGTCAGCGCGAGCAGGTCTGTGGCGACGGTGACCAGCGCACCAGCCTCGTGCGCGGCCTTGGTCAGTGCCGTCCAGTCCACGACGCGGCCACTGGCCCCGCACTGCTGGACCACGACCCCGAGCAGCGGCCCGTCGACCTGCGGCAACCCGGCGGCCAGGTCAGCGACGACGACCTTGTGGCCCACAGCCTCGGCCCGGCCACGTACGACCGCCAACGACTGGGCGAACACGTCCTTGTCGAGCACGACGACCCCGTCAGCGCCTTTGGCGGCCCGGCGCATGAGCGCGACAGCCTCAGCGACCGCGGTCGGCTCGTCCAGCAGCGAGGCGTTGGCCACGGGCAGCCCAGTCAGGTCAGCCACGACCGTCTGGAACACCAGCCCCGCCTCGAGCCGGCCCTGGGAGATCTCAGGCTGGTACGGGGTGTACGCGGTGTACCACGCCGGGGACTCCAAGACGTTGCGGCGGATGACAGCCGGGGTGATGGACCGGTAGTAGCCCTGGCCGATCATCGCCCGGCGCACCTGGTTGAGCCGCGACATCCCGCCCAGCCGGCCTTGGGCCTGTGGCTCGGTGAGGGCCGGCGGCAAGTTCAGCGGCCGGGTCGTCCGGATCGTCGCAGGCACCGCGGCGGCGACCAGGGTGTCCAGGTCGTCGTACCCCAGCGTCGCGAGCATTGTGGTGACGTCGGTGGGTCGGGGGCCGATGTGCCGGTCCGCGACGTTGCTTTCGATAGTCACGAGCGCTCCGCATGTGTGCATGCCCGGCGTCCCGGGCGGTCCTGGCCAGCGTACCCGTCGGCTACGGCCCACAGTTCCGGATTGGATCGACCGGGTTTGCCCGTCTCGCCTCGCGCCCCGGCGCTGCGGGCGGGTGACGACAGGTTGCAGGCCTGACGAACAGGCACGACGCAGGCCATCGTACCGGTCAGAGGAGACAAAAGGCGGTCCGTGCCCAGCCCTGGACCCACCGGTTTTCGCCGTCGCGAGCCTCACCTCGCCGGTGCGGTGGCACGGCGCAGCGGCGACGGAGACCGCGCAGCGACGACGCGGCTGTGCCAGCGGCTTTCCGCGCACCCAGCAGAGCAGGCTCAGGCGGGGATGTGGACCTCGGCCCAGGTGGCGTCGTCGTCGTCGGTCAAGGCCCGCAGGTGCCCACCACAGGCCGCGCGCAGGGCCTCACGGCGTTCGGGGCTGCCCGGCAGCGCGACGACCGCGACGGTCGTTCCCTGGTTCGTCGTGGCCGGGTCGGTGTACAGCGAGACGGTCACCTCCCGTGGGGCGGGGCGGACCGACAACGTCGCAGTCATGATCGCGTTGACCTGCGAGGCGACCTGCTCGGGCAGGTGCGCGGCGTCGTCACACTGCACCCGTACCCGTGAGCCGTCGGCCCGCGCGGCACGCACAGCCTCACGGGTCGGCGCGTCGAGGACACCAGGCAGGTGCATCTCGTCACGCACGCACTGCTCAGCCAGTGCTGCGGCGGTGCGGGTCGCATGGTCCAAAGGTGCGTCGGCCTGCGCCAGGCGCCGCAAGAACGGCACGACGATCTCGTCCAGCCGGGCCTGGTGGCGGGTGTGCACCTGCCGGCGCCAGCTGCGCTGGCGGTCACGGTGGGCGGGGGCCGGCGGGGCGGGGTGGGGCCAGGTGAGGGTGACGGTCGTGCCCTGGCCTGGGGCGCTGGCCAGGTGCGCGGTGCCCCCGGCGCGGGCCATGCGGTCGGCGACTGACACGCGCAGGCCCCCCGGTGGGGTTGTCGTGCCCACGACGAACCCCGGACCGTCGTCGACGACCGCGACGGTGACGGTCTGCCCGTCGTGGCGCACGAGCACCCGCACACCGGCGCCGGCGGCGTGACGTTCGACGTTGCGCAGGGACTCGGCGACAGCCCCGACGATCGCGGTGGCGCCCACCGAAGGGATGACGAGCTCTCCAGGGCTGTGGATGTCGACGTCGGGCCGGGTGTTCAGCCCCACCTCACGCAGGGCGGGGACGAGGTCGGTCGTACCGTCGGCGGGGCTGGTCTCGTCGGGGTCGTCGCCGGTGCCGGCGAGCTCGTCGATCGCAGCCAGGGCCGCGTCGGCCGAGCGCCGGACCTCCAGCCGTGCGACCCCCGGGGTCGCCGCCGCGCGGAACGCCACAGCCACCTGGTCGTGCAGCAGGCACTGCCACGCGCTGTGCGCAGCCTGCTGGGCGCGGATCCGGTCAGCCGCGTCATGGTCGGGGTGCTCGGGGTCGTGCGGCCAGGTCACGTCACGCACCGACCCGGGGGTCGGCAAGCTCTGTGACAAGCTCCGCGGCCGGGACGGCAAGCTCGCCTGGTGCGGCCTGGAGGTACCCGTCGCGGTACACCCGGAACGCGACCTCGCGCGGGCCGTGCTCGATATCGGCCCCGGCCGCGGTGTACTTCTCCACAACGCGGTAACAGTAGGTCCGTGCGGTGTCAGGCATGAGGTTCATCTCGCGCCCGATCGCCGACCACGGCAGCCCCCGCGCGAGAAGCCCAAGCACATCAAGCTCTTTACGTGACAGCCGCACCCGGCGCGCAGGGTCGGTGACCAGCTGTTGCGCGAGCCGGCTTGACACAGCGAAACACCCGCGCGCGGCATCCCAGATCGCCTCGACGAGGCTCTCTTCTGGGTCTTCTTTGAGCACCAGGCCCAAGGCCCCGGCGTCCAGTGCCTGCCCGACGACAGCAGGCCGGTGGTCGGAGGTGACGATGAGCACCCCCGAGGCCCGTTCACGCAGCTGGCGCACGTTGTCGCCGATATCTGACCCGTCTCCCAGGTGCAGGTCGAGCAACACGACCGACAATGGTGTGACCCAGCGTGTGAGCAGGTCAGTGACCGTCGACGCCGTCGCGACGAGCCGGATACGTGGGTCGGCGGACGCCAGGGTGACAGCAAGGCCGCGGCGTACCAGTGGGTGGTCGTCCACCGCGCCGACGATGATCATGCCCGTACCTGTATCACCTGGTCGTCCTCGCCGCTCACGGTCGGGCCGGTTGGTGCGCGGGCCGGTCTGCGAGCGCTCGGCTGTCCTACGTCCCATCGGCAGGCCGCCGCCGTTTGCGACCTACCGACCGTCAGACGAGCGCGCCCCACCAGGCCCGACCGGCCGTCGTGACTCGCCCTGGCGATCATTGTCGTCCTCATAGGTGCAGGCTGGGAGCGCTTGTGGGATCAAAGTACCGACGCGAACCAGGACAATCTACCCGCTCTTTCCACCCCTGAGGCGTCCCCGGCTTGACATCCGCAATTCTCACCACGCTATCGGTCGAGCCCCCGGCGCAGGACACTGGGGACGGTTCCTATGTCTTGCCTGGTCAGAGGGCAGTGTCGTGGACATGAGCGTCGCCTGGCAGCGCTGGCGCCCCATGCGCTCGTCGCTGTCACTCCACGACGTGGCTGACGACGCCTCAGACATCCCATGTATTGAGAGCTGACCGTTCCGTCGAGAAGTGATGCTCCTGGATCGCTTCTCGACGCAAAGACCAGCTCTCACCTGCCACACATGCACGCCACGGGCCCCTGCGACCAGGCAGGCGGTCCGTGTGGACGCGAGCACCTGGGTGTAGGGCAAGATCAGGGTGTGCTGGTGATGACTGTGTGCACGGGGAACATCTGCCGTTCGGCGATGGCCGAGGTGGTGCTGCGCGAACGGTTCGACGCCGCGGGTCTGGGCGAACAGGTGAGCGTGTGCTCACGGGGTGTGAGCGACGAAGAGCGGGGCAACCCGGTCGACCGGCGCGCCCGGGCGGTGCTCGTCGCCCACGGCTACCCCGGCGGGGACGGGCACACCGCCCGGCAGGTGACGGCCGCCGAGCTCGACCAGTGCGACCTGGTGCTGGCGATGACCGCAGCCCACGCCCGCGTCGTGCGCCGGATGGCCGGCGACGCTCCGGTGGTCATGTACCGCCGCTTCGACCCAGCCGCGCCACAGTGTGGTGACCGCGACGACCCACGCCTGGACATCGACGACCCCTGGTACGGGGGCCCACGCGACTTCGAGGTCTGCCTGGCCCAGGTCGAAGCCGGCGCTGACGAGGTCGTCGCCCACGTCCGCGAGCTGCTCACCGGGCAGTGAGGCGCGAAGGCAAGCCGTCAGCCTGGATCCCCCGGTGCCGGCGACGACGAGGCCACCGGAGACGTGCCCCCACCAGCCATGGCGACCACGGCGATCCCGACGACGGTTCACGCGAGCATGACGCGCGCGGACGCCGGGCCATGGCCAGGGGGCGGGGGGATGGTCGGTGCGGCAGGCGGGTTGGAGGCCCGTTGAGCAGCGATGACGCGGCTGCAGCGGGCCCACCAGGTGAGGCGCAGCCGGCGCAACACCGGTGGGTCCGGGCTCGAGAGCACGGGTGTCGACGACCGTGTGTCTGCGTGAACGCCGTGCCGTCGCGGGCCCGCCTTTCCGCACGTCGTGGTCAGCGCAGTGCCCCAACAGTGGCAGGGTGGGGGGTGTGGGTCTGAAGAAACCAGCCGAGATCGAGCAGATGCGCCCCGCCGGACAGTTCGTCGCCGCGGTGCTCACAGCGTTGCAGCAGGTCGCCGAGCCCGGGATGACCACCCGTGACCTCGATGCCTACGCGCACCGGCTGATCGGTGACGCTGGTGCCAGGTCGGTGTACCTGGGGTACCACCCGCCGTTCGGGGCGATGCCCTACCCCGGGGTGCTGTGCACGTCGGTCAACGACGCAGCGCTGCACGGTCTGCCGTCCGAGGAGGTCCTCGCCCCCGGCGACGTCGTCTCGGTCGACTTCGCCGCCCAGCTCGACGGGTGGGTCGCCGACTCCGCGGTGACCTTCCAGCTGCCCCCGACCACCGACGACGCCCAGCGCCTCATCGCCACGACAGCCGCCGCGCTGGACGCTGGTATCGCCGCCGCCCGCGTGGGCGCCCGGATGGGCGACATCTCTGCGGCGATCGGCGCGGTCGGGCAGGACGCCGGCTACGGCGTCAACCCCGACTTCGGCGGCCACGGTGTGGGCCGCACCATGCACGAAGAGCCCCACGTGCCCAACCTCGGCCGCCGCGGCAGCGGCCAGCGCCTCAAAGCCGGCCTCGTCATCGCCATCGAACCGTGGTTCATGGCCACCACCGAGGACTACGTCGTCGACCCCGACGGCTGGACCATCCGCTCAGCCGACGGTTCTATCACCGCCCACTGCGAGCACACGATCGCTCTGACCGACACCGGCCCAGTCGTCCTCACCGCCCGCACGTAGCCCCGGCCTCGAACGCAACGGTGCATCGAACGCAACGGTTCGATGCGAGGTCAACGGTTCTTCACGTGCCGTTCGACGCAAACCGTGTCGTTCGACGCGAACCGGCGCGGTCGATGACTAGCCCCGACGCACGACTCTCACAGCTGTTCGGTGTCGACCCGGGCTGAGCGGGCAGCGATGATCCCGGGCAGCGCCGACAGGGCGTACAGGGGGAGGTTGACCAGCCAGCCTTCGTCGCGCCACGGGCGCAAGGAGGTGCGGACGCACATCGTCGGGTTGTAGGTGTCGCGGAACACCCGCAGGCTCTTGGCCTGGAGCCGCACCTCGGCCTTGACCTCGACGGGGACGACCATCCCGGTGTGCTGCACGACGAAGTCCACCTCGGCACCACCAGTGCGGGCCCAGTACGACGGTGACAGTCCAGCAGCGACGAGCTCGCCCAGCGCGTGCTGCTCGGCGAGCGCACCTTTGAACTCGGTGAACAGGGTGTGGCCCTCGAGGAGCGTGCGGGCGTCGAGCCCGGCCATGGCCCCGACCAGGCCGGTGTCGACGAGGAAGAGCTTGAACGCGCCGTCGTGGTACCCCGCCAGCGGCAGACGGGCAGCACTGACCCGTGGCACCTTGTGCACGAGCCCGGCGTCGACGAGCCACTGCAGCGCCAGCTCCATGGTCTTGGCGCGCGCACCTGCCTGGGCCTGGCCGTAGACGAAACGACGGTTCTCGCGGGCCAGCTGGGCGGGCACCGAGGCGAACAAGGCGCGCAGCCGGGGGACCTCGGCCAGTGGTGCGTGCTTGGAGAAGTCCCGGTCGTAGGCGGCGAGGATCTCTTGTTGCACCTGTCGGGCAGCGTCGGGCACACGGTCGGGCACGAACTGGG
>WRCL01000071.1 GCA_009783975.1 Micrococcales bacterium | reverse complement strand
GCGTGCGCCGTGTGGGGCGGGGTCCAGGCCTCGCGCTCGCCGGGGCACGACCGCCGTGGCGGCCCGACCAAAGCTGTCGGCGTGGACCAGATCATCACGAACAAACCGGTCATCAACATCGCCGGGTGCCCGCCGATCGGCGAGGTCATCACCGCCACGTGCGCGTACCTGCTCACCCACGCCAACGCCGACGGGTCGCTCAACCTGCCTGAGCTCGACGCCGAGGGGCGCCCGCGCTTCGCCTACGACCAGCGCATCCACGACTCGTGCCCGCGCCGTGCGCACTACGACGCCGGGCAGTTCGTCCACACCTTCGACGACGAGGCCGCCCGTAACGGGTGGTGCCTGTACCAGGTCGGCTGCAAAGGCCCGAGCACGTTCAGCGCCTGCCCGATCATCCAGTGGAACATGCACACGAGCTGGCCGATCGGCGCCGGGCACCCATGCATCGGCTGCACCGAGAAGGAGTTCTTCGACAGGTTCACACCGTTCTACAGCACGTTGCCCAAGGTCCGTGGGTTTGGGATCGAGGCGTCGGCTGAGGCGGTGGGCTGGACCCTCGCCGGTGTCGCTGCCGCCGGTGTCGCCGCGCACGCGACCGTCACGAGCGTGCGCCACTCCTTGGCGCGCAAAGCTTCTGCCGAGGTACCCCTGGACGCGTTCGGGGACAACCGGGTGTGGTTGCCCACCCCCGAGGTGCCCAAGGCCGGTGAGGCGGCCGCGCAGGCTGTCACGCCTGCTGGCGTCGAACCGGCCGCTGAGCCGGTCGCCGCTGAGCCGGCCGAGCCGGCTGGCACCACGACCGAGACGACCGACCCTTCTGGAAAGGCGGAGTAGTAGATGTCCGTGAACGTCGTCATCGACCCTCTCACCCGTATCGAGGGTCACCTGCGCGTCGAGCTCACCCACAACCCTGGTACGTCGACGATCGACGAGGCGTGGAGCCAGACCACCCAGTTCCGCGGCCTGGAAGAGATCGTCAAAGAACGTGACCCACGTGATGTGTGGGCGTTCCTCCAGCGGATCTGCGGGGTGTGCACCTCGGTGCACGCCATCGCCTCGATCGCTGCTGTCGAAGACGCCCTGGGGATCACCCCGCCCAAGCAGGCACGCAGGATCCGTGACATCGTCCTGGGCGCCCAAGAGGTCCAGGACCACGTCATCCACTTCTACCACCTGCACGCTCTGGACTGGGTGGACGTCGCCTCGGCTGCGCAGGCCGACCCCGCGGCAGCCGTCCAGTTCGCCAGGGACATCGGCTCGACGTGGAAAGGCAACACCCTCGAGCGGTTCACCGCCGTGCGCGACAAGGTCGTGCAGATCGTCGAGTCAGGCCAGCTGTCGATCTTCACCGGCGGGTACTGGGGCCACCGCGAGTACCGCCTGCCGCCTGAGGCGAACCTCATGGCTGTGTCGCACTACCTCGACGCGCTGGAGTTCCAGCGTTCGGTCATCCGGATCGTCACGACCTTCGGCGGCAAGAACCCGCACCCGAACTTCCTCGTCGGCGGGATGGCCTGCTCGATCGACCCCGAACGGTCGGAGTCGATCAACCAGGTCCAGATCGACCAGGTCAGGGGCTGGATCGCCGAGACGATCGAGTTCGTCAACACCTGCTACATCCCCGACGGCCTGGCGATCCTCAGCGTCTACGGCGGCAACAACCGTCCTGACCCCACGTCGCCGGACTGGTTCAACATCGGGGCGACGGCTCCGAACTTCTTGGCCGTGGGACGTTCAGGAGCGATCTACTCTGGCGACCCGGCCAAGGCCAAGGTCGAGGCCGACGACCTGCACCGCGACATCCCCCCGACTGTCATCCTCGACGGTCAGCTCACAGCGCTGCCCTTCGACCCGGCCAAGCTGAGCGAGTCGATCGCCTCGGCCTGGTACACCTACGCCAAGGGCGCCACGACGTTGCACCCGACCGAAGGTGAGACCACCGCGAAGTACACCGGTCCCACACCCCCGTACGCTCCGGCGAAGGAAGGCGGCGTGTTCCTCGCCGACTCCGCAGACTCCAAGTACACCTGGTGCAAGGAGCCGCGGTACGACGGTCGTCCGATGCATGTCGGTCCGGCCGCCCGCGTGCTTGCCGCCTACCTCCACGGTGACAAGCACACCACTGAGCTGGTGAACCTGGCGGTCGAGAAGCTCGGGATCGAACCGCTGCAGCTGAACTCCACCGCAGGGCGCACCCTGGCCCGTGCGGTCGAGGCGGCCACAGCGGCCACACGCCTGCAAGAGACCTTCGACCAGTTCGTCATGGGTCTGCGACGTGGTGACATCAACGTGTTCGACTCCTCGCGGTGGGACGAGTCGTCATGGCCGAAGAAGGCCAGCGGCTACTCGTTCGTCGAGGTCGCCCGTGGCAACCTCAGCCACTGGGTGAGCATCGAGAAGGGCAAGGTCACGCGGTACCAGGCTGTCGTGCCGACGACGTGGCTGGCCAGCGGACGTGACGACGACGGTGTCCCAGGCCCCTACGAGGAGGCCCTCGGCGGTTCGTCCAGCCCGACCCCGCACCCGCTGGCCGACCCTGACCAGCCGCTGGAGGTCATGCGTACCATCCACTCCTTCGACCCGTGCATGTCGTGCGCGGTGCACCTGCTCGACCCTGACGGGAACCAGGTGGGAGCTGTGACGTCATGACCGGCACCGACACGCCTGTCGCCCCGCGTCTGCAGGTCGGCGACGTGCTGAGCGTCGGCGGCTTGAGCAACGGCCGTCTCATCGCGCTGGCCGCTGCCGGGATGGCTGATGACGACCCGGTCGGCCAGGCGCTGGCCCGGTCGTTGAACGCCCACCCGGGGATCCCGGTCGCCGAGGTCGACGCCAGCGACGTCGACCCGGCGGTCCCGGACCGCAAGTACGCCCTCGTCCGGGTCCGCCAGCTGCCGATGGCCTCAGGCGGACCCCGCGACGTGTCGGTCATGCGCGGTGACCTCGACGAGGTGCGCAAGGCTTCACGGTTGAGCTGGTCAGCCAAGACGCTGCTGCGTTCCAACGCGTGGCGTTCGGTCTCGCGAGACATGCGCCCGCTGGGTGTGGCTGCCGCACCGGTGAGGGCCGACGGCACCGTCGGGGACTACCGGATGCAAGGTTTCGTCGCGCTGCGGCGCCTCACCGACGAGCATGACGCGGTCCCTGACCAGGAAGCCTCGTTCGCCCGGGTGTTCTTGTGGTCGGCGCTGCTGCGCTGGCAGCACTGGCTCAACGTCGTGCTCATCGTCACCCTCAGCTGCACCGGGTACCTCATCATGAACCCGAGCCTGCTGCCCGGCGACGTGCGGGTCGGCGAGGCGTCGGGGTACCTCATGGGGTGGGTGCGGTTCATCCACTTCGCAGCGGCGTTCACATGGTTGGTCGTCGGGCTCACCAGGGTCGTGCTCGCGTTCGTCTCTTCCGACCGGTACCTGCGGTGGCCGACGTTCTGGCCGTTGAAGTGCAAGGCCGACTGGCGGCACCTGGGCCAGGTGCTCTCGCACTACCTGTTCGTCAGACGTGAGCCGCCGCTGTACCTCGCGCACAACCCGTTGCAGCAGCTGGCGTACACGTCGCTGTACGCCGTCGCGCTCATCCAGATGGCCACCGGGTTCATGCTGTACGGGCTGTACGAGCAGACGAACGGCTTCTGGGCGTTCGTCTCGACCCCCATCCACTGGTGGGGTGTGCCGGCGATCCGCCTGTTCCACGCGGTGACGATGTTCGCCATCTGGGCGTTCGCGATCATGCACGTGTACTTCGCGGTGCGTGCCGACACCCTCGAACGCCACGGTGGTGTCTCAGCGATGATCAACGGCGGCGTCTGGCTGCGGCGGGGCTCGAAACCTGTCGACGCCCCTGAGGTTGAGTGAACGACGACGACGGGCGGCCCACGCCGGCACCGGTGACGGTGCTGGGCGTGGGCAACCCGATCATGGCTGACGACGGTACGGGGCTCGAGCTGCTCGGGCGTGTGCGTGCCCAGCGCCGCGACCCGCGTGTGGAGTACGTCGACGGTGCCACCGGGGGGATGGAGCTGCTCCCGGTCGTCACCGAGGCGAAGCGTCTGCTCGTCCTCGACGCTGTCGCCGGGTCCACACCTGGCCAGGTCGTGCAGCTCTCCGGCGACCAGCTGCCGCGGCTGCTGTCAGGCAAGCTGTCACCGCACCAGGTGGGGTTGCTCGACGTGTTCGCCGCGGCGCGGCTGCTCGACCGTGAACCTGAGGTGATCGAGGTCGTCGGTGTCGTCGCGGCGAAAGTCGAGATGCGTCTGGGCCTGTCCGGTCCGGTCACCGGCGCCCTCGGTGAGGCCGTCGGCGCCGCAGTCCAGGTCATCGACACCTGGCTTGCCGAGCTGGACGGTCAGCTGTGAGAGCCGGGGACGTCCAGCTCGGCGTAGGTCACCGTGAGCTCGCGTCCACGGACGAGCTGGGCGGTCGGGGTTGCGCACACCGGGCACTCCAGCGCGAAGAACTCGTCGACCGGCTGCTCTGCGTCACAGGTGGCGCACCACACCGCAGCGGTGACCATGTCCAGGTCCAGACGGGCACCAGCGACAACAGTCCCCGCGGTCGCCAGCGGCCACGACCCGTGCAGCGCGACGGGGACCGCACCAGACAACGTCCCCACGCGCAGCCCCACAGCCTCGACAGCTGTCGCGCCGGCGTCGTGCGCCACCTTCTCCACAGCGGCGACGACCGACCGCAACAACCCCAGCTCGTGCACCGGTTCATCGTGGCACGGTTTGGGTGCACCAGGGACCAGTGGCGGCTGTGAGCCAGCGCTGGGTCCTGGACGAGATCGTCGACGCCTTTGGCGCGACGGTGCTTGTCGAACGTGACGCCGACGGGCGGCCCGCAGCTGCCCGGTTCGACCTCACCGGCCTGCCGCGCGTCGACTCGATGCTCGCTGGGCAACCTGTTGCCACAGTCCCCGCGCTGGTCGAACGGCTGTGCGGGATCTGCCCGGTCGCCCACCACCTCGCAGGCGTGCGGGCCTTGGACGCCCTGGCCGGTGCCCACCCGACACCCACCGGGGTTGCGGTCCGGTCCTTGCTCCACCACGGGGCGAGCATCCAGACCCACGCAGCCCGCCTCGCGACCGTCAACCCCCAGGCCGCGGCGACGCTGCGGACGTTCGGACGGGCCGTGTGCGGCGCCGCAGGGTCGCCAGGGCATTTCCCGGCGACGGCTGTTGTCGGAGGGGTCGTCGCAGTCGTCGCCGCCAGCGCGCGTGACGCTCTGGCGACCCAGGCGGCAGTGGCGCTCGACGCGGCGGTGACGCTCGCCCGGCACGCGCTTGCCCGCAGCACGGCTGGGTCGGGTGGGCCGCAGTTCGCCGGGGCAGACGTCGCCCTTGCCGGTGACGGTGGCCGGCCGGACCTTCTTGGTCAACGCCTGCGGGTCGTCGCCGCCGACGGGTCGGTCCTCGAACCCGGTGCCCTGCCAGGTGCGTGGGACGACCTTGTCGCCGAGTCGGTGCCTGGTGCCCCGGCGCCGCGGCCCTACCTCGTCGCCCTCGGCCCCCAGGCCGGACGGTACCGGGTCGGCCCGGTCTCCCAGCTGCGCACTGGTGAGCTGACCACACCGGTGGCTGCCGCGATGCAGGCGCAGTGGGCCGCTGGTGGGGGTGCCGCCGCTGCACGTGCGGTCCTCACCGTCCACTGTGTCGAGGTCGTCGCGAGGTTGCTCGACGACGAGGCGTTGACCTCCGGGACGCCGTGCGAGACCCAGGCCCGGTTCGACCGGCCTGGGGTGGGTGTGGGGTGGGCCGACGGGCCGCGTGGGTTGCTCGTCCACCGGTACCTCACCGACGGGCAAGGCATGCTCACCGCGGCGGTGATCCTCACTCCGACGGCCCAGAACGAACAGTGGCTTGCCGAGCTGTTGCTCGACGCTGCCGCAGGTGCGAACACCGGTGTGCCCGATGGTGTTGTCGCAGGTCAGGCTGGCCTTGAAGATGCTGTGAGGGAGGCTGACCCGTGCCTTCCCGTCGCCAGCGCGCCGCCGGGCGCGATGGGCCTGCGCGTGCAGACCGTGGGAGGATCAGCAGACCCCCAGCCACTGTCGTCTGAACCAGGGAGCCACTGAGACATGTGCGTGTCCATCCCTGCGCGGATCGTCGAGGTCGTCGGCGGGCCGATGCCCATGGCCCAGGTTGACCTTGACGGACATACGCTCAGCTGTTGCCTGGCGTACCTGCCTGACGCAGGTGTGGGCGACTACGTGCTCATCCAGCACGGGTTTGCTGTGGAGCTGCTCGACGCCCAGTCCGCGTCGCAGTCGCTGGCGGCTTTCTCGGCGCTGGGGATGGTCGGCGGCGAGCACGGGCCGGTGACCACCCCCGAGCGCGGCCTGCACACCCCTGGTGTCTCGCCGTCGGACCACGGGTGAGCGGCACGTGGCTCGGCGCACGCTGACAGTCACCGGGGTCGTCCAAGGCGTCGGCTTCCGTCCTCATGTGTACCGCCTGGCGGTGCGGCTCGGGGTCGCCGGGTCGGTGCGCAACACCCCGACAGGTGTCGTCGTCGTCGCCCAGGCCCCGGCGCCGGTGCTCGAAGAGCTCACACGCCAGATCGTCACCGACCCCCCACCGTTGGCTGACGTGCGCACGGTCCACGCCGACGGTCCTGACGAACCTGACGACCCGGCGCTGACGAGCTTCGCGATCGTCGCCTCTGCGGCGGCGGTCGGCCCGCGGGCGACCGTCCCGCCCGACTGCGCGGTGTGCGACGACTGCCTCGCTGAGCTGTTCGACCCCGACGACCGCCGCTACCGCCACCCGTTCATCACGTGCACGAACTGCGGTCCCCGGTTCACCATCATCACCGGCGTCCCCTACGACCGCCGGAAAACCTCGATGGCCGCGTTCAGCATGTGCCCACGGTGCCGCGCCGAGTATGACGACCCAGCTGACAGGCGGTTCCACGCCCAACCTGTCGCCTGCCCCGACTGTGGCCCGCACCTGTGGACCGACGACGGCAGCGGTGTGCGCACCAGCGACGACGAGACAGCGATCGGGTTGGCCCAGCAGGTGCTCGCCGACGGTGGCACGGTCGCGGTCAAAGGGCTCGGTGGTTACCACCTCGCATGCCGGCCCGAGCAGGAGGCCGTCACACGCCTGCGCACGCGCAAGAACCGCCCAGACAAGCCGTTCGCGCTCATGGTCGCCGACCTTGCGGCCGCGGCCCGGCTCGTCGAGCTGGACGAACCGACGACGGCGCTGCTCGCTGACCCGTCGCGCCCGGTCGTCCTTGTCCCGCGCCGTGACCGGATGGCCGTGGCCGCGGCGGCCGATGGAGCGCCAGACGGCGGACTCGTCGTGGCGGCGGGCGTCGCACCGGGATCACCTGAGCTCGGGGTCATGCTCGCCTACACGCCGCTGCACCACCTGTTGTTGCGCCCCGGACCGTCAGGTGCGCCGGTCAGCGACGTGCTCGTCATGACCTCGGCGAACCTGTCCGACGAACCGTTGTGCTACCGCGACGACACCGACGCCTTGCTCGCGATGGCCGACCTCGTCCTTGGTCACGACCGGCCGATCGTCACCCCCTGCGACGACTCGGTGTTCCGCGTCGTCGACGACCAGCCCTACCCTGTGCGGCGCTCACGCGGCCACACCCCGCTGCCTGTGCCGGTGTGCCGAGGTGTCCCGGCCAGCCCGGGGGTCTGCGGACCGTGGACCTGGCCGGCGACGTTCGCCGTGGGCGCCGAGCTGAAGAACACCGTCTGCGTGCTCGACGGGCATGAGGCGGTGTGCTCCCAGCACCTGGGAGACATGGCCGGGTGGGAGTCGTTGCAGGTGCTCGCAGCCACGTCCGCCCACGTCATGGACCTGTACGAAGTGTCCCCGACGAGGTGGGCCGCCGACGCCCACCCCGGGTACCAGACCCGTGCCTGGGCACTGAGGTTCGCCGACGTCCCCCTCGTCGAGGTCCAGCACCACCGTGCGCACGTC
>WRCL01000070.1 GCA_009783975.1 Micrococcales bacterium | reverse complement strand
TCATCGCGACACTGAGGACCGTTCCTGCGATGATCACAGGCACGAACCGGCCGATCTCCATCTCGTGCCCGGGGACGAGCACCGTCAGCACCGGGCTGAACCCACACAGGAACACGCACACGAACCCCAGCCGGGACAGGACCTTGCCGATCTTCACCACGCACCGCCTCTTACCGTGGTGCGAGCCCGGCGTACGCGAGCGTGCCTGGCTGCGTGGGGTTCTCCACCAGCAGCACAGTGTCGCCCGGACGCGGGATCGCCAGCTTTGAGACCAACGCCTGCACCTGTGCGGTGCGCCCGTCGGGCAGCGTCGCGGTGATGAGGACCACGGGGTCGTTGTTCATGAGCTGGCCTGTGTCGGCCACCGCTGCGACGGTCGCGGCAGTGGTCGGCACGCCCGCGGCAACTGCCGCCTGCGACGCCTGCACCGCCCGCGCCATGCTCACCGTTTGTTGTACGTCTTGCACGACGTCGGCGCCCATGAACATCCGCGTCAGCTTCCCGGTGAGCCCTCGCCCAGCGACGATGTCCTCAACCTCGTCGAGCGGGTCGTCCGAGCCGCGCCTTGCACCAAACAGTCCCACGGTTCTCTCCTCTCGCTGGTCAGCCCCGTGTGGGCTGGCGCACCCGCACGCTATGCGCCGCCCGCTGCTACCGATCCCACGACCGCACCAGCGCGACAGCGCAGCCTGTGCAGCTGTGGGCAGTGAATTCACCTATCTGCTCAGGCCTGGTAGGGTTGTGGGCGTGGAGAGCCGCACAGTGCAGCAGGTGGTCGTCCCGGCCTCCTCGGTCGCGCTGAACCCCTCGTGGGAGTCGGACTGGGGCCGGGCCGTGTACGAGCTTGTGCACCGTGCCGCTGAGGCTGGCAAGACCGTGACGGTCAGCGTGGACGAGCGCACATACTCCCCCCAAGAGGCTGCGCACATCGCCGACGTGTCGCGCATGACCATCCAACGCCGGATCGACGACGGGACGATCACCGCTACGAGGAAGGGCAACCGCTGGCGGATCTGCGAGTCCGAGCTCGACAGATATCGGCGTACCATGTGGGCCGACACCGTCGTGGCTCTCGCCGACGACTTCTAGAGGCAGTGCATGGGGGCAATGGTGACCACGTCTAGGCAGGCCGTCATCGTTGATGCTGACGTGCTCGCGGCCCCGATGACCCGGACGCTGCTCATGGCCGTGGCTCTCCAGCCAGGTGCGCGGTTCGTCGTCCGTTGGAGCCTGTCGGTCGAGGCCGAGGCGGAACGAGCCTTGCGCCGCGGCCAGGTCAAGATTGCCGACCTGCGGCAACGGTTCGACTGGGGAAGCACCGTGCTGGTGCCTGATGCCAGTCCCGAGCAGATCGCGGCCATGGTCGACACGTCGCAGACCGACCGGCATGTGCTGGGCGCCGCCGCAGCCGCCAAGATCGGCGTTCTCGTCACGCGGAACGTCCACGACTTTGGCCGGGCAGACCTGTTGGAAGCGTGTGTCTGCGCGGTGCACCCCGACGCCTATCTGGCCGCTGTGACGACACCGGAGTCGTACCGATCAGCGCTGGAGGTGATGGCCGCGACACGGTCACGCCCACCGAACACACCTGAGACCTTGCATGCGGCTCTCGGCGCCGGACATCCCCAGGTGTTCGACGCGATGCGCGACGTGTTCCCCGGTGTCGCCGCTGCGCCCAGCCCCCACGCGCCCAGCGCTGAGACCTTTCGCGGGGACCGCTGTCTCGTGTGCGCCGTGACGCTGGCCGATCCAGAATCTCTCGCCTCAGGCGTTGACCCTGGGTGCCGGGGCCGCAGGCGCGTGAGGAACAGACCTTCGGCGAGCGGAGGTCTGGCGTAGCACCGGCCGCCGCTCCGTGGGCCGTAACATGGCTGGTGGCCGCGCACAAGAAAGGACGTGAGCGTGAAGGGCAAGACGTCACTTCGGGTCGCCCTGACGACGATTGGGCTTCTGGTCACCGTCCTCGGGCCCTTCGTGTCCGGCATCGGCGGGATGATCGGCTCCGGAGGGCTCCTGCTGGCGGGGATGGTTGTCATGGGCTTGGGTCTCGCTGGGCTGCTGTTCGGCCGGTACGGCCTGGACCTGCTGCCCAGGTGGGCATTGAAGGAACCTGTTTCCGGCTCGTTGCGCGTGGTGAGCGTCAACCCGGCGCCACCGGCGGGCCGGTCCGGGAACCTCGTCATCATCGGGGTCGCGTCTGCCCTGGGGATCGCCGCGCAGAAAGTCGAGTACGAAGAGCTGTGCAGGGCCGACCGGTGGCCTGCCGCCGGGGACACCGTCCCAGTCCTGGTTGACGCCACCGGCCCGCACCGGCTGAAGATCCAGTGGGACCACGTGGACGGCGCAAAGCCGCGGCGCGCGCACGTGCACAGCGTGGCGCACGAGCGAGGTCGTCACCCTGGTCGTCCTGGCCGCCTCGGCGGTGGGGTCAAGGTTGGCGGGTGAAGACCAGGACCTCGGGGAAATGGGGGTCGACGTCGTCGGTGTCGAGCTCCACCGTGATGGTCGAGCCGTCGCAGACGACGGGGGTCGGGACATCGGGCAGCAGCAACAATGGGCCGAGCGCGACCTCGACCGGCTCGCCGGCCATGATCATCTGTTGTTCGATCCCACGGTCGGCGAACGTCGTCGACAACGTGGTGGTGCCAGCCGACCAGGTGCCGGTTCCGCTGCTCGTGGCGTCGTACGTCGTGGGCAACGGGTGGCCCATGAGCACCATGGTCATCTCCATCGACATCGGCAGCTGGGTGGAGAACGTCCCGTCGGCTGCGAACGTCGTGGTCTGCACGGCGGAGAACCTCGTGCTAGAGACGCTGCCGTCAAGCCCGTCGCGTCGCATGCTCGCGCGGGTCGACTCCAAGAGCATCTCCTCAAAAAAGCCGACGTCCAGGTCCCACGTCCCGACCAGGCACGACGCGAGCTCGGTGGGTTCGACGGGACCGACGGGCGACGCTGGGGTGCTGGGGTTGTCAGCCTGGGCACACCCAGCCAACGCCAGCACAGCCGCGGCCACAGCAACGAGATGACGCATGAGACTCCTTGTCCGCGATCCCCCTGGTGTCATCGTGCCGTCAGGCCCGGGGCCGTACCCCGAAGCGCCTGTGTCACCTGGTCGGCTCCACCGACACCCACGTCGTCCCCCAGGATCCGTCCGGGATGTCCGGTCTGCTCACCGAGATGCGACCGACAACACCAGATGCGACGTTCCCACGTCGCATCTGGTGTTTTTCGTCGCATCTCGCACGTACTGTCCAAGAAATCGTCGACCTCGTCAGTGTCGTACCCCGCTCCGAAACGGGTGGAGGAGAAGATGGTGTCGTAAATCTCCTCTGGGGTCACGGCACGCCAGCTGGGGTCGTGAGGCATCGCCGGCACCGCGCCTGGTGACAAGCATCCCAGAGCCGGGGTCCCGCTGGTCGCTGCGGCGGGCTAGTGCGCCCTCGCCGACCCATGCTCCACCCGGCGCCGGTCTCACGCGGCCCGTGGATGTATAGTTCAGTGGCCCGTAGATGTATAGTTCAGTAGCCCGTGAGTGCATAGTTAGCGAGGTCGACGGTGGAATACCAGCCCCGCGTGGTGGATGCTGACTTGGACGACCTGGTGGCGTCGGTCCCCGCCGTCGTGGTGGTCGGTCCCAAGGCCGTCGGCAAGACCGAGTCGTGCCGACGCCTCGCCCGTACCGTCGTCGACCTGTCCGACGCAGACGAGCGCATCGTCGTGAGCGCAGACCGGGCTGCGGCCCTGGCTGCGGCAGAACCGGTGCTCATCGACGAGTGGCAGCACGACCCGGCGACCTGGGAGACGATGCGTCGGGCGGTCGACTTGGACCCACGTCCGGGCCGGTTCTTGCTCACTGGCAGCTCGAACCCGCGCGAGGTGCGGGTCCACTCCGGGGCGGGTCGGGTGGTGCGGGTACGGATGCGCCCGTTGAGCCTGTTCGAACGCGGGGTCGGAACACCGACAGTGTCGATGGCCGACCTGTGGGCTGGCCGGGCGACGATCGGCGGCACCACCGACGTCACCGTGGCCGACTACGCCCAAGAGATCGTCGACTCTGGGCTTCCCGGGATCCGCTTCGGACCGCAGCGCAGCCGGGCCCGCCTGCTCCAGGGGTACCTGCAGAGCGTCTTGGAGCACGACGTGCCCGAGCTGGGTCTGACGCCGCGTCGCCCGCAGTCCCTCGCCCAGTGGTTGCGTGCGTACGCCGCGGCGAGCTCGACGACGACGACCTACACCAACATCGCCGCCGCAGTCCCTGACGGCGACCGCCCGACCAGGGCCACCATCGACACCTACCGTGACGTGCTCGCCCAGCTGTGGCTGCTGGACCAGGTGCCCGCGTTCACGCTGAGCCGCAACCGGCTCGCCGAGCTGGGCCAGATGCCCAAGCACCAGCTGGCCGACCCGGCGCTCGCTGCCGCGGCGCTACGGGTCACCCCGCGAACCTTGCTGGCCGGGACGGCGGACGAGCAGTTCCGGGGCCTGCGCGATGGTCCGCTGCTGGGAACCTTGTTCGAGGCGCTGGCGACGTTGTGCGTCCGGGTGTACGCAACCGCGCTCGACCTCGACGTCTCGCACATCCGCACCGCCCGGGGAGAGCACGAGGTCGACCTCGTCGTCCACTCCCCCGACGGCCGGGCGTTGGGCTTCGAGGTGAAGCTCGCAGCAGCCGCGACGAGCTCCCACCTGACCCACCTGCGCTGGCTCGCCGACAAGATGGGCGACGACCTCGTCGACCGTGTCGTCCTGACCACCGGCACCCGCGCCTACCGTCACCCCGACGGCACAGCCGTCGTACCCCTGGCCCTGCTCGGACCCTAGGTGTCGCCCGACACCACGCATATGCGCCTGCTCGCCGAGATGCGACCTACAACACCAGATGCGACGTTCTCACGTCGCATCTGGTGTTTTTCGTCGCATCTCGCACGTGCTGCCTTACCACACGCGGGCGAGCCCGGGTACGGCGTCGAAGGTTGCGTCGCGCCCGACGAGGACCGCACCTTCGATGGTGGCTTGGGCGGCGAGCATCCGGTCGAACGGGTCTTTGTGGGACCACAGCAAACCTCCGGCGAGCACCCCGTGGCGTGGCTCGACCGGCAGGGTCTGGGCCGCCAGCGACACCACGACCGTGGGGAAGTCTGCGAGCAGCGGTGCAGCCTCGGGCAGCTTTCCCAGGTGGTGCTTGATGCTCAGCTCCCAGGCGACCACCGCCGACACCAGCACCTCGTTGCTGGTGTCGGCGATCACGGTACGGGCGGTGGGGCTCAGCAGGGCCGGCTGGGTGGTGGCCCACAAGACGGTGTGGGTGTCCAGCAAGAGCCTCACGCGCCACCGGTCCACAAGGCGAGCTGGTCGTCGTCGAGCGGGGCCAACGACTCGGCGACGCTGTGTGGGCTGAGCTCTGTGGCGAACACCCCCAGCCGTCGGCTCTGTGGCGTGACCGGCACCAGGCGCACCACAGGTGTGCCAGCCCGTGCGATGACCACCTCGTTGCCCCGCTCCGCCTCCGCGACAAGGTGCGACAGCCGCCCTTTCGCCTCCTGCACGTTCATCGTGATCGTCATACCCAGACCCTACACCACCGAGACCAGATAGACCAGACCTGCTGGTCCATCTCGTCAAGTCGGCGGTCCGTCCTGATCGTCAGGACCTGGAGCGCGTACCCACCAACCAGCTTCAGACGCATAGTAGAAAACTCTTGTCGAGGACGCGCAGCGCCTCGGCCCATGGGGGTCTCCTCGAAGCAGGGATCCGAGGGACTGTAGCCAGGTGCGACTCCCCCACCAACTCTGGTCGCACCAGCTGTGGCCGAGGAGCCCACCCGTAGGACCGGGCTGGGTAGGATGAAGGGGCACTGTAGGCACCGGGAGGGGTCGTGGACCGCAAGAAGCTGCCAATCGGCATCCAGTCGTTCCGCAGGATCCGGACCGAAGACTACTACTACGTCGACAAGACGCCGTTTGCCCTGCAGCTGGTCGAGCAGGGCTCGTACTATTTCTTGTCGCGTCCGCGGCGGTTCGGCAAGAGCCTGTTCCTGGATACCCTCGCTGAGATGTGCGCGGGGAACAAGACGTTGTTCGAGGGCTTGGCGTGCTACGACGCCTGGGACTGGGGCACGGTGTATCCCGTGGTGAGGATCAGCTTCGCCTCGGGAGTGGGGCCGACGCACGAGGGTCTGGACGAAAGGACCCACGAGATCCTCGCCGACAACGAGCAGCGGCTAGGCGTGCCGACCGGGTCGGGGACGATCCCGGGCAGGTTGTCCATGCTGGTCCGCAACGCCGAGGCTGCGTACGGACAGCGGGTCGTGGTGCTGGTCGACGAGTACGACAAGCCGATCCTGGACGTCATCACCGACCCCGAGGCTGCCCGGCAGATGCGTGACGGGCTCCGCCACCTGTACTCAGTGCTCAAGGACCTCGACGACCACCTGAAGTTCGTCATGCTGACAGGGGTGTCGAAGTTCTCCAAGGTGAACATCTTCTCCGGCCTGAACAACCTCCATGACATCACCTTGCACCCCCGGTACTCGACGGTCTGCGGGTACACCGAAGAAGACGTCGACACGGTGTTCGCCCCCGAGCTGGACGGGCTGGACCGGGAGAAGATCCGCGAGTGGTACAACGGGTACAACTGGGACGGCCCGGCGGTGTACAACCCGTTCGACCTGCTGCTGCTGTTCGACACGCGCCAGTTCAAGTCGTACTGGTTCGAGACTGCAACGCCTAGCTTCCTGGTGGAGACTCTCGCTCGCCGAGGTTCGTACCTGCCGCGGCTGGCTGACCTGGAGGCGTCGGACACCCAGCTGGGGATCTTGGACGTGGGGAACCTGTCGACGGTGGCGTTGTTGTTCCAGACCGGATACCTGACGATCGACCCAGAACGGTCCGAGCCCCCAGACGTGTACCGGCTGAAGTACCCCAACGCCGAGGTCCGCACGAGCCTGTCGGCCGCGTTGCTGGACTACCTGCGCCCGATGGACGCCGAGACCGCTGGGACCGGCCCGACCGCGCTGCGCCGCCTGCTTGCTGACGCGGACTTCGACCGGTTGCGCGGCTATGTGTCGGCGATGTTCTCCGGCATCCCCACGAACTGGCACACCAGGAGCCAGATCAGGGGGATCGAGGGGTACTACGCGTCGGTGTTCTACGCGTACTTCGCCGCCGCAGGGCTGACGGTGATCACCGAGGACGCCTCGTCGACAGGCAGGGTCGACATGACGGTACGCACCGCGACAGGCATCTTCGTGTTCGAGTTCAAGGTCGTCCCTCCCGCGCCGGCTGGCTCGGCCATGACCCAGATCCAGACCCAGCGGTACACCGACAAGTATCTCGCCGAAGGACTCCCGGTCTACCAGATCGGCGTCGAGTTCTCCCCCGAGACCCGCAACATCGCCGCCTTCGCCGTCGAACAAGTGGCGTGACCGGGACGCACCGCGAGCTGGGCGTCCTCCAGGACGCTCTGGCGGTCAGCGAGGTGCTCGATCTCCGCGGTCAGGGCATCCCCTGCGAGCCGTCTTGAGGAAAGTACGGCTGCTGCGGGTGAGCAGGCTCGTCATGATCGAGGTCTGCATCGGCCAGGACCCCAGCGGTGATGGACCTGCAGCGGCAGGCCGTCCTGGTGTATATTGTGGTGTATGCACAGGACGAACATCTACCTCGACGACCGGCAGGTGCAGCTGCTGGACCAGCTCGCGCGGCAGGAGAAGGCGTCGCGCGCCGAGGTGGTCCGGCGCCTGCTCGACCGGGGCCTGGCAGGTATGGACACCAGCCTTGACGCCGACCTGGACGCGATCGACCTGTCCTACGGTTCGCTGGTCGACGTGGAGCACAGCCCTCGCGGCGATGACGAGCGCCAAGCCCACCTCGACCGAATGTGGCAGGTG
Organism: Micrococcales bacterium; assembly: GCA_009783975.1. GTDB lineage: Bacteria > Actinomycetota > Actinomycetes > Actinomycetales > Cellulomonadaceae > Cellulomonas. The sequence goes on along the minus strand of WRCL01000070.1, from coordinate 61 downwards.
GGCGCATGATCCTGCTCGACACCGACGTCCTCATCGCGCACCTGAGGGGCGTACCCGAGGC
>WRCL01000069.1 GCA_009783975.1 Micrococcales bacterium | reverse complement strand
TCGCGTCTGTGCAGACGTCGTAGAACTGCGGTTGCGGCGCTTGGCCAGACACCACAGAGGTTCCAAGTGCCCCAACCGCGGTGTTCCAGAAAAAGTCGATAGACACCTGGCCCCAGCCCTGTGGAATGTCTGACCTGTCGTTGACCAGCACCAGCATCCCGGTGCCACCAAACGCGCTGCCGCCTGATCCACCACCGCCGCCACCACCACCAAGACCCGCTGTCGCGGGTCCTGCTCCAGCCAACCCAAGGACAAGTGCCGTCGCACCCGCCACCAGACCCCTGACAAGTCCCTTCCTGCGCATCTCGACCGTCCTCCTGTGGCGATTCCGTACGAAAACGAATATCGACCGCGAGAAACGACCTCTACAGGAATATTGTCCCAACACGCAACACCCGGAGCCGATCTGGTTCCGGGTGTTGCCAGTGATACCCTACAGACAGATCAGGGTGCCGTTGCCGTCCACGTGGCAGCTTGGAGCCTTTGGTGCTGGGTTCGACTTTGGCTGGCTTGGAGCCTTCGGCGCGGGGTTCGACTTCGGTTGGGTGGGGGACTTTGGTGCAGGGTTCGACTTGGGCTGCGACGGGGTCTTCGGGGCGGGGTTCGTCTTGGGTTGGGTCTTCTGGCGTTGGCGTGCTTCGTCTGCCAGACGCTGGTCTCGTGCCGCGACCGCTTCGTTGACGGCGTTCACACCAGCGTCGATCGCGGCGGTGTTGTCGGTCTTCGTGCGTGTCTGGGCGAGCACGGAGTCGTAGTCGTCTGCGGTTGCGGCGTCACGCACTGGTATGGCGGTGTCGAGAGCAGCGCGGAGAGCCTCGCGGGAGGCGTTGTCGTCCACGCGTCCTTCAGACGCGGCGAGCACTGCTTCACCGTTGTCGACAGCAGCAGCAAGTGCGTCACGGGCAGAGGAGTCGCTAACCACCGCTGCCTCGAGCATGGACGCCTTGGTGCCGTCGACAGCCTTGGTGAGAGCAGCGGACACCTTGTCGACCTTGGCCTTGGTGCCAGCGCACGTCGCTTCGAGCGCGACGGCGTCGTCCTTGGACGTGGTGTCCTTCACGACGACAGCCTTGGTCGCGGCCGCAACCTTCGCCTCAGCGACAGCACCGGCCAGGACCTCGCGCGTCTCCTGAGCAGCGACACCTTCAGACGAGGCCAGCAAAGCCTCAGGCTCGTCGACAGAGATGCTCTTCGCAGCAGCGTCTGCATCTGCGCACACCGTGCTGGCGGAGGTCACCGCAGTCCGGCGTGAGGTCTCAGCGCGCACGTCGCTGTAGGCGTAAGCCCCGCCAGTGGTCCCCAACGCGGCCGCGACAACAAGCGCGGCCAGCGCGATCGGCTTCTTAGCCATGGTCTCTCCCGGTTCGTGGGCTTGTGTGCTCATCGACCACACATGGGCATGGTCCAGCCACACACACCGCACTCAGCCAGACGCACCAACACCGCTCACACCGCGACCAGGTCCCGCTTCATCTGTGCGCACCGTCGCAACCCTCATGATTCGGCCACGGCCCTCGCCCGAGACCGTGCCACCAGACCTGGTCGAGCAGGTCACCACGGGCGCGTGCGTGGCCGTCATGGCGGGTCGTTGCCAGCCACCGTGGTTGCGCGACGTGGCGGCGGCTCGTGCCGACGACAGCCGGTGGCGCGGACGGGCTCCACAGATGTTGTCTTACACATATTCGATAGGACAACCGGGGCGGCGCACCCACCCGGTGCGCGCACCCAGACGACGACACTGGTGCGCGTCTGGTCGTGGCGCGAGCGCGAAGGCACGCACGAGTACGCCCTGACCCTGACCTGCGTTTGTAGGAAACCACCAACTGAGAGTTGAGCACCAACCGGCACCTCTGCGGCTCTCTCTCGCGTCTTCCCAAAATCACAGGCCAACCCAGCCGTGCCACTGGCTGCACCGCTTCCCCTGTCACCGTCGGGCAGCACCCTGGTCGGCTTTTATATGGACCACACAAAATCTGAGCACAGTCCGGGTGTGGGGTGACGCCTGACACGCTGTGCGCGGGACAGGCGATGGTGCCAGGTGGTGTTGGCGACCAAGCGAACACGCGACGCCCAAAGACTGCCGGCAGGACGCTGGGTTACTGCTCGCGGGCACGGCGCAGGTCGACCCAGGTGTCGATGTCTTCGGCACCGGCGGGGTCGACGCGGACCTCGCGTGGGTGCAGAGGGGCCAACAGGGCGCGGACCGACTCGTTCGCCCCGCCTGGGGGTAACGCGGCGCACACGTCGTGCAACGGTTTCCAGGGGTGGATGCCGAGCAACCACTGGACATGAGTTGTCACTGCGACGACCGAACCCGGCCCGGCATCGGCAGCCTCGGCGAGGACCGGCAGGACGGTTCCAACATGGGGCATGTCACATGCGAGGACGGCGACCCGAGCACCAGAGGCCAGCGGGTGGTCGGCCAGGGCGGCGACCCCGGCGGCGACGGCACGGGCCGGACCTGCGAACGGAGGGTCTTCCCGCGTCCACACCACGGGCGGGCCGTCGGGCGTGGTCCACGACGGCAGCTGCGGTCCGACGACGACGACGAGCTGGGCGCCGATGTCGCGGCAGGCGGCGTAGGTACGCTCCAGCAGGGTGTGGTCACCGACGACGAGGTCCGGTTTTGACGTTCCGTCCAGGCGCCGGGCACGTCCACCGGCAAGGACGACCGCGGCGCACATGGTCCCGGCACGACCGGAGGCGGACCGTTCTCCTCGCGCACCGGTCGGCTCGGCACGCCCAGGCCCGTGCTGGGCGAGGTCACCTGGCCCGTGCGTGCTGGTCACCCGCCGATGGCCTGCATGTACCGCACCGGCGGACGGAACCCGCGAGAAGAGATCTGGTGCCCAAGGTCTTTGCCCGCCACGCACCGGGCGAGCACCTGGGCCACCTCGTCGTCGTTGGCGCCGCTGCGCAGCACAGAGCGCAGGTCCAGCTCGGCGGTGGCGAACAGGCACGAACGCAGCTGCCCGTCGGCGGTCAGGCGCAGCCGCGAGCAGTCCTGGCAGAACGGGCGGGTCACCGCGGCGATGATCCCCACATGGCCTGGGCCGTCGTCGACCTGGTAGCGCGTGGCCGGGGCGCCGGACGTGTCAGGGATTTCGGTGAGCACGTGGTGGGCGCCGAGGATGTCGAGCAGCTCGGCGGCGGTGAGCAGGTCGCCGCGGTCCCACGGTGAGCCTCCCAGCGGCATCTGCTCGATGAACCGCAGCTCCAGGTCGTTGTCCAGGGCCCACCCGAGCAGGCCGGGCGCGGCGTGCTCGGTCAGGCCGCGCACCATGACGGCGTTGACCTTCGTCTCGGCGAACCCGCGGCGTGGGCGCCTGCCCGACCCGGCCGGACGTTGGGCGCAGCGGACCGCGTCGATCCCGTCGAGCACCTCGTGCAGGGCGTCGCGGCCGGTGAGCTCGGCGTACTGGTCACGCTCGAGGGTGTCCAACGAGACCGTGACGCGGTTGAGCCCTGCGGTCACCAGCGGCTGCGCGAGCTCGGCCAGGCCCAGGCCGCTGGTCGTCAGGCACAGCTCAGGGCGTGGGCGCAAGGTCGCCAACCGGCCGACGAGCTCGACGAGGTCGGGGCGCACAAGCGGTTCACCGCCGGTGAGCCGGACCTTGGTGACCCCGCACGCGACGGCGACGGCGACGACCCGGACGATCTCGTCCGTCGTCAAAGCGCTGGCCTTGGGCAGCAGCACCGCACCGGACGCGGGGACGCAGTAGTGGCACCGCAGGGGGCACCGGTCGGTCACCGACACGCGCAGGTCGGTGTGCACACGGCCGAAGCGGTCGACCAGCGGTGGCGCGTCGACGAGCGTGGGCCGGTCTGGCGGGGCGAGCAGCGCCGCGCGACGCCGCGCAGCGGCCCCGCGTGGCTTGCTCTTGGGGCTGGTGGGACCACGCGCCGGCTCCGGGGGCACCTCCTCGGCCACCTCGGCACGCGCCGGGCGCGACACCTCGGCACGGGCGGGCGGACGGCCGGCGCGGTCCACGTCACCTGGCGGGGGCGCCTGGGGTGTACCCACCCACACCACGTCACCGTCGGCGTAGCGCTGGTGCTTCCACACCGGGGCCTGGGCTTTGACAAGCTCGAGCACCTGCGCACAGGCGGCGAACGCCTCGGCGCGGTGGGCGCTCGAGACGGCCACGACACATGCGACGTCCCCGACGACGAGGTCGCCGTGCCGGTGGGCCACAGCGAGGGCGACGACCTCAGGGCAGCCCGCGAGGAACCCGGTGAGCAGGTCGACGAGCATCTCTTGGGCGTCTGGGTGCGCCTCGTACCGCACCGAACGCACCGGTCGGGCGTCGTCGTGGTCGCGGACCGCCCCGGCAAAACACACGACGGCCCCAGCGGCCGGGTCGGCGACGACCGCTTCGAGCTCGCTGGGCACGAGGAGCTCATCGGTGACGACGCACTGGCGCAGGCGGTCGACGCCTGGCCCGCCCGCACCGGGCCGTCCAGCACGCGCACCTGGTGCAGCCCGGTCCGGTCCCCGCACACCCAGGCCCAGCCGGTCCAGCCGGATCTCGTCCAGGCCCAGACCTGCGTGGCCCAGCCGGTCAGCACGCAGCTGGGCTGGCCCAGGTCGGCCGTCGCGGCGCGGCCGGTCCGCACGGACCCGCTCCGGCGGTGGGCCAGGGTCCGGCGCTGGTCGGTCCGCCCGGGGCGGACGTGAGCGCCCAGGGCGGCCAGCGCGTGTGGGTGTGGGTGAGGCAGGGTCGATGCGGACCCGCCGGCCGGTGGACCGGCCCCTGTCGGTGCGGGTGGGCTCAGAGCCCTCGACCGGGCCCAGGGACGGCAGCTCGTTCGTCGGGCAGTCGTCGCGCAGGTCAAGCTCACCTGAGGGGTCGAGCATCGCACGCGGACGGGGGGTGGGGTTCACGGGTGGTCACCGCCGTCAATCTGGTCCAGGGCGTGGGCGATCACCGGCGTGAGCAAGGTCATCGCCTCGTCGCACGCCGCGCCAGAGCCAGGCAGGGCCACGACGAGGCATGTGCCGACAACCCCGGCCACAGCCCTGCTCAAGCATGCCGTCGCCGGCCCGGCTGCCCGGACGGCCTCACCGACACCTGGCACGGTGAAGTCGAACAGGGGGGTCAGGGCTTCGGGAGTCCGGTCACGCGGGCCGATCCCAGTGCCGCCGGTCGTGAGCACCAGCTGTGCCCCTGCGGCGATGTGCTGGGTCACCGTCGTGCGGACCATGTCGACGTCGTCGGGCACGACATCGGGGCCGTCGACGTCCAGCCCCAGCCCGGCCAGCCACTGCACCAGCGCCGGGCCTGTGCCGTCAAAGCGTTCACCTGCGAAAACCCGGTCAGAAACTGTGACGACGCTGCCACGGCGCGTCGGTGGGACCTCAGGGGTTCGCTCGTGCGTCATGCCCACGGAGCGCGGCTCACCGCCGCGCGGGGGCTGGCCCCGGCGGCGCGGTAGACAACATATGGACGCACGAGATATCCCACAGGTACGGACCACACGTGCACGAGGCGCGTGAACGGCCACAGGGCGACGAAACAGAACGCGACGGCGACGTGGACCTGGTACAGCGCCGGGGCGCTGGCCATGAGCTCGACGTCGGGGTTCGCCACGAACAACGAACGGAACCACACCGACACAGTCTCACGGTAGTCGTATCCGCCCGCTGCCACATTCTGCCCGACAGTCGCGCACACCCCAAGCGCGACGACGAGCACGAGCAGCCCGTACACAACCCAGTCCAGCCGTGTGGTCACCAGGCGCAGACGCTGGTGGTGCACGACACGCCGGATGACCAAGATCACCAGCCCGGCGGCCATGCACGCCCCGGCGAGCAGACCCACCGTCACAGCCGTCGCGTGGTACGCGTCCTCGGAGACACCGATCGCTGCGGTCACACGGGCGGGGACGAGGATCCCGACCACATGGCCAAGCACGACAGCCAGAGCACCGACGTGGAACAGCGGCGAGGCCAGGCGCAGCCACCGGCGTTCGAGCAGCTGGGAGGTGCGGCTGGTCCACCCGAGCTGGTCACGGCGCCAGCGCCACACGTGCCCGATGATGAACACGGTGAGCGCGACGTACGGCCACACGGCGAAGACAAGGATGGACGTGCTCATCGTGAACCTCCCGGTGCAGACCTCAGCTCAGGGACGAAAGGCGTGGCCGGGCGGGTGCGTTGCGGAAGACCGCACCCCTGCGCCAGGCGCAGCAGCGGACGGTCGTCGCCACAGCCGCCGTCCGCGTCGTCGCCGATCCCGTCGATCCCCTCGATCGACCGTCGCAGGTCGTCAGGTGTGACCTCACGCAGCGCCGGCCGCGGCGCCCCGGCAGGCCCAGGTCCGTCGGGCGGTCCGGGGCACGGTTCGGTCCCGACCTCTTCGACCGGTGGGCCGAGCACGACAAGCTCGTCGACGACCGCTGAGGTCGTCATGTCCGCCGGGCCGAGCGTGACGAGCAGGGCGTCGACGAGGTGGCAGTACGGCGACCCGTCCAGCCCGCGGCGCAGCATCTGCACCCCCGGGCGGACCAGGCGCAACAGCTCGGCCCCGGCGTCGGGCTCGACAGCGGCGACCTCGAGCAGCAACGGCAGGTGGTCGGGCAGCTCACCGTCGTCAGGCACCATCCCGCAGGCCCGCAGACGGCGTTTGAGCTCCAGCAGCGCCAGGCCCCGCCGGCGGGTCTCGCCGTGGGAGTGGTAGGTGAGGTTGAGGGTCGTGTCCCGACGCATGTCGAACGTGCGCACGTACTGCACGCTCAGCGCCGAAGCCGGGGACGCGGCGAACCAGTTCGTGAACTGGCACAGCTCGTCGCGTGCGGGGCCAGGTGGTAACGCATGTGCCGCCGACGCGAGCTGGTCGCGGGCCGAAACCAGCTCGTCGTCGGGGTACCCCAAGCACAGGCTCACCAGAGCCCACACCTGGCACCGCCCTGGCGGCAGGGGCGGGCGACCGTCGCCAGCGACGCCGTTGTCGCTGGCCACGTCCGGGACCTTCGGGGTGTCGGTCATATCACTGACCACCACGCACAGCGATGTTCGGCCCGTGGAAGACGTCGGGACCGCCCATCCCCGGGCCGCCGGGGACCTCCAGCGAGCAGCCCGCTCCCGCCCAGGCCCCGGCCCACGACGTCAGGGCGGCGGCGTCCTCGGCGTGGGCGCACGGCACGACGTACCGCTCGGCCATCTTCGCCACACCCAGCAGCCGCGACAGGTCTTCGAGCTCGGCTCCGGTGGCACGCACCTGGTCGAGCAGGCCAGCGTCGACCGTCCCACCAGCGTTGACCGCACGCATATGGGTGCGCATCGCGACAAGCTTCATCAAGACCCCGCCCACACGTGCGGTGTCACCAGCGGTGAACAGCGCGGCGAGGTACTCCAACGGGATCCGCAGCTGGCCGACGGCGGCGAACACGTCGTCGGGGTCGGCGGCGTCACCGCCCAACGACCCGGTCGCGTCGAGCACCGGTGACAGCGGCGGGACGTACCAGACCATCGGCAACGTCCGGTACTCCGGGTGCAGGGGCAGCGCGACCTGGTGCTTCATCGCCAGCGCCCACACCGGTGAGCGCTGGGCCGCGTCGAGCCAGTCAGCGGGCATCCCCTGGGCGGTCGCCTCGGCGACGACGTCGGAGTCGTGCGGGTCCAAGAAGACCCCGCGCTGGGCGTCGAGCAGGTCGTGGGGGTCGCCCACAGCGCACGCGTCGGCGACCTTGTCCGCGTCGTACAGCACGATGCCCAGGTACCGCAGGCGCCCGACGCACGACAAGGCGCACACGGTGGGCTGGCCAGCCTCGATCCGCGGGAAGCAGAACGTGCACTTCTCGGCCAGACCTGTGCGGTGGTTGACGTACACCTTCTTGTACGGGCAGCCCGACACGCACATACGCCAGCCGCGGCAACGGTCCTGGTCGACCAGGACGATCCCGTCCTGGTCGCGTTTGTACATCGCCCCCGACGGGCACGACGAGACGCACGAAGGGTTGAGGCAGTGCCCGCACACCC
>WRCL01000068.1 GCA_009783975.1 Micrococcales bacterium | reverse complement strand
GGTCACCTGGAGTCCTCCTCGTCGACCACGTCGGCGACCTCACGCAGTGCCGCCAGGTCGAGCACACCATGGCGCAAGATGCGTAACGTGCGCGCGTCGACGATGGTCGACGGGGCGTCACCTGGGGTGGGCCCGGCGTCGAGGTACACCTCGGCCCGCCCGCCAAGCTGGGCGCGGGCGTCGTCGGCGGTCGTCGCCGGCGGGGCACCTGACAGGTTCGCGCTCGACACCGCCATCGGGCCGGTGCGCTGCAGCAACGCCCGGGCGACGTCATGGTCGGGCACACGCAGGGCGACGGTGCCACCAGTGTCGCCCAGGTCCCAGGTGAGCCCCGGCTGCGCTGTGACGACCAACGTCAGCGGACCAGGCCAGAACGCCTCGGTGAGCGCCTGCGCGTCGGCCGACACCTCACGTGCGAGCCCGAGCACGGCCCGCGCGTCGGCGATGAGCACCGGCGGGGGCTGGCCCCGGCCCCGGCCCTTGGCCGCGAGCAGCGCCGCAACCCCTGTTGGCGAGAACGCGTCAGCCCCGATCCCGTACACAGTGTCGGTCGGCATGACGACCAAGCCCCCGCGGCGCACCACCGCAGCAGCAGCGTTGAGCGCACCGGCCCGGGTCTGCGGGTCGGTCACGTCCCGCATCTGCTCGTCGTCCACGGCTCCTGAGTCTGTCACACCCGGACACACCACAGCGTCCTACCGGGCGTGTGGTGACCGGGCGAGCACAGCGCGCGGACGGCCGGTGAGGTCCGGTTCGGTGCGCACCTGCACCAGCCCGGCGGCTGTGGCCGCCTGGCACAACGCGCTGGCCTGGACCTCAGCGTGCTCCATGACGAGCAGCCCACCTGGGGCGAGCAGGCGCACCGCGGCGGCCAGGACGGCCCGGGGGGTGTCCAGCCCGTCGGCGCCACCTCCGTACAGTGCCTGGTCAGGGTCGTGGTCGCGGACCTCGGGGTCGACAGGCACCTGGTCGGGGGGGATGTAGGGGGGGTTTGCGACGACGACGTCGACGGTCGCGGCCAGGTCGGCGAGCAGGTCTGGGTCGCGCACGTCGCCGTGGTGTACCTCCAGCTGGGCGACATCCACCGAGGCGGCGTTGCGACTGGTCAGGGCCACAGCGTTCGGGTCGATGTCGACGGCGACGACGTGGGCGCGCCGGACCTCGGTCGCCACGGCGAGCGCGATAGCGCCGGTGCCGCAGCACAGGTCGACGACCACCGGGGTGCGCCCGTGGGCGACCAGGCGTGCAGCCTCGGCGACGGCATGGCCGGCGACGGTCTCAGTCTCGGGGCGCGGGACGAACACACCAGGTTCGACATGCAGGTCGAGGTAGCGAAAACCGGTGCGTCCGACGATGTGCTGCAGGGGCTCGCGCCGGCAGCGGCGGTCGACGAGCGCGGCGTAGGTGGCGGTGAAGCCGTCAGGCAGTGGCACCGGCAGGACGGGCAGGCGGTCCATCCCCAACGCGTGGGCAGCAAGTGCCGCCGCGTCAACCTGCGGCGAGGGCACCCCCGCCTCACCCAACAGCTGGGCAGCACCATCAACATAGGTGCGCAGCTCGTCGCTCACCTGTCCGCCGTTCCGCGAGATGCGACCTGGCACACCAGATGCGACCTGCGGACGTCGCATCTGGTGCGCCAGGTCGCATCTCGCGGGGTCGTCATGGTTGGTCGCCCACCGCGGCGAGACGGGCGGCCTCGTCAGCGGCGATCGCTGAGGCGACGACGGGGCCGAGGTCACCGTCGAGCACCTGGTCGAGGTTGTACGCCTTGTACCCGGTGCGGTGGTCGGCGATACGGTTCTCGGGGAAGTTGTAGGTCCGGATCCGTTCAGAACGGTCGACGGTGCGCACCTGCGAGCGGCGGGCGGCGCTGGCGGCGGCGGCGGCCTCCTCGACGCGGATGGCCAGCAGACGTGCGCGCAGCACCCGCATCGCCGCCTCACGGTTCTGCAGCTGGGACTTCTCGTTCTGCATGGACACGACGATCCCAGTGGGCACATGGGTCAGACGCACCGCCGAGTCGGTGGTGTTCACCGACTGGCCCCCGGGGCCGGACGAACGGAACACGTCCACGCGCAGGTCAGCCAGGTCGATCTCGACCTCACCTGGGTCGTCGGCCTCGGGCAGGACGAGCACCCCAGCCGCGGAGGTGTGGATACGCCCGGCGGACTCGGTCACCGGCACGCGCTGGACCCGGTGCACCCCACCTTCGTACTTCAGCTGGGCCCACACCCCGTCGTCGGCTCCCGCACGGGACTTCACGGCGAGCTGGACGTCCTTGATCCCACCGAGGTCAGACTCGGTGCTGTCCAGGACCTGCACGCTCCAGCCCTGGCGTTCGGCGTACCGGGTGTACATCCGCAGCAGGTCAGCGGCGAACAGTGCGGACTCAGCACCACCTTCACCTGCTTTGACCTGCAAGATCACGTCGCGGCCGTCATCGGGGTCACGTGGGATGAGCACCTGGCGCAGGTGCTCGGCCGCCTCGTGCTCGGCGGCGCGCAACACGGGCAGCTCAGCGGCCATGTCTGGGTCGTCGCTCAGCTCGGCGGCGGCGGCGGCGTCGTCCGCGGCCGAGCGCCAGCCCCGGTACGCGGCGACGACGCGACCAAGCTCGGCGTAGCGCCGGCCCAGGCGCCGGGCCGTGCCATCAGCGTGCACCCCGGGGTCGGCGAGCTGGACCTCCAGGGTCGCGTGCTCGGCGAGCAGAGGCTGCACTGCGGCGAACGGGTCGGGCGGCTGTACGTTCATCGTCGTCCCTCATCAGGTGGTGTCGGTCCATGACGAAGCGCCGGCACCCGCGACACGGGCACCGGCGCTGCGACGACGCTACTTGCCGGTCTGGCGCTTGCCGTACCGGGCCTCGAACCGGGCCACGCGGCCACCAGTGTCGAGGATCTTCTGCTTGCCGGTGTAGAACGGGTGGCAGGCGCTGCACACATCAGCGTGGATGAGGCCGGACGTCACCGTCGAGCGGGTGACGAAGCTGCTGCCGCAGGTGCAGACCACCTTCGTGGGCACGTACGCGGGGTGGATTCCAGACTTCACAGGGAGTTCTCCTTCGTCGCCGCCGACGGGTCCGCACGCGCTGGGGGGCGCACCACAGTGAACCGTAGGCCAGCGAGCCATTGTGCCAGACCCGCCCTCCATCGCGAAAACGGGCGAGGCGCGAAGACATCGGGGACGGTTCTGGTGTCTTGGGCTGGCGTCGCCGGGCGTGCCCAAGACACCAGAACCGTCCCCAGTGTCTTCAGGTTCGCTGCCGCAGCGCGAAGATGCCCCAGCCGAGGTACTCGCGGGTGTTGCGCGCGTACCGGGCCGGTTCGGTGCGCAGCTCGGCACGGACCTGCTCGGCGAGCTCGTCGTCGGGGTTCTGGTCCAGCCAGGTGCGCATGGTGAACCACTGGGCCGCGGTGTACCGGTCCCAGCTGTCCTGGTCGGCCAGGACCATCTCCACCACGTCGTACCCCAGGTCACCGAACTGCGTGAGCAACCCCGGCAGGTCCAACCAGTCGTCTTCGCTCGTCGCCTCGCACGCCTCGACGGTCTCGCGGTCAGGCGGGGGCCGACGCCAGTACACCTCACCGATGAGCATGAGCCCACCTGGCCGGAGGCTCCGCGCCAACAGCTCGACGGTGCCGGCCACTCCCCCGCCGATCCACGTCGCCCCGACACACGCAGCCAGGTCCACCGGGTCGGTGGTGTACCCCGCAGCGTCCGCGTGGACGAACCGCACCTGGTCACCAACCCCGAGCTCAACCGCCCGGGCCCGCGCCTGCTCGGTGAACAGCGCGCACAGGTCCACCCCCGTCCCGCTCAGCCCATGGTCCCGCGCCCATGTGCACAGCATCTCCCCCGACCCGCTGGCCAGGTCCAACGCCGTCGTCCCCGGTTCCAGGTGCAACGCCTGGCCCAGCACCGCAAGCTTCTCGGCCGTGACCGGGTTGTGGATCCGGTGGTTGGCCTCGCGGACCGCGAAGATACGAGGGATGTCCATGGCGCTCCTTGCCCATGTTGAGGTGCGGCCACCGTAGCCGCCACCCGCGGCACCGGCGAGCGAATATGGGCTTGTGCATCGAGGTCAACGGTTTGCGTCGAACGACACGTGTCTTCACGTGTCGTTCGACGCAAACCGTTGACCTCGATGCACAAGCCTCCACGAGTGAGTCGCTGGAACAGGGTCGGGCCTCGGACTGAGCAAGATGCTCCTACCTCTGGTAGGATGCGGCCATGGGCGAATCAGTCGCACTGAAGAAGTCCGTGACCATCCCCGCCGACCTGCTCGAACAGGTGGCGGGTCTGAATCCCGCCGGGAACCTCTCGGCGTATGTCACCGAGGCGCTCCGGGCGAAGGTCGAGCAGGACAACCTTGCCCAGCTCCTGGACGAGCTCCGCGCCGAGCACGGCCCCGAAGACCCCGCTGATGTTGCTCGCTGGAACCAGATCCTCGCATGACAGGCCGCACCGCCGTCCTGGACTGCGAGGCGCTCGCGGCGATGGCCCGCCGCGATGCGCGAACCCGACCCGTCCTGGCGTCACTGGTTGGCAAGCGCCAGCGCATGGTGGTTCCGGCAGTCATCCTCGCCGAGCTCATGACCGGGAAACCGACCGATGCTGCTGTGTGGCATACCGTCAACCGGCTCGTCATGGTGGACACCGATGCACATATCGCGGCCGACGCCGGGGCCCGCCGTGACCGGGCCAGCGGCATCCGGCCAAAGAAGCGCGACCTCACCATCGACGCTCTGGTCGTCGCCACGGCGGCACGTTTCGCCCCTGCTGTGATCATCACTGGCGACCCTGACGACATCCGCCTCCTCGTCGGCGAGGACGACATCACCGTCACAACCCTGGACGGCCACCCCTAGCAGGGTCCAGCCGTGCCGACCTCCCACCCGCCGTGTGAACCCATCCCGGCGGATCAGGCAGCGGGGGGTGGCGCTGCGCAGGACGAGCTCGTCACCGAAAACCCCAGAAACCTGAAGTTGTGTCGGAGGGCTGGTTCGGGTCAGAGGCTCGGCGGGTATGTGGTGTTCAGTGCCGCGGCGGGGTCGTCGGTGGTGACCGGGACGTCGGTGATCCGGAACAAGGTGGGGACCTCGACGGTGACGGTGCTGGTGCCGGTGTCTGGCCACACGACCGTGACCAGCAGCGTCGGCGACGGAGCGGACATGGACGAGCTGCCGATCCCGGTGCTGCCGACGACGCAGAGCTTGACGGCGCCGTACCACAGCGCATGGCCCTTGCCGTAGGGCTGCTCCAGGTAGTCGAACGGGTACCGTCGGGCGTCGGCGGTGAGCAGCGACACCTGCTGGGCCCCCTCGTAGTCGGAGAGCATGGAGTACCCACGGGCCGCGGTGTCGGATCTGTACGGGTTATGGACCGGGGTGAGGAGCGTGGTCAGCTGCGGTGTCGTGACCGGGCCCGTGGCCGCCACCGTCCCGACCTCCAGGTAGCCGACCAGCGCACCGCCAGAACGGACGACCTGGTTCACCCGAACGCGATAGGTGACGTCGTTCGACTTGGTGTACTCCACCCAATCCAGCCCCCGACCTGTCGAGGGCGGCGCCTCGGGAAGCAACCCCTGGCTGGTGATGGTCTGCGTGGTGGTCTGGGTGCGCTGGACGACGATCTCCACGCGCCGGTTGGCCGCACGAGCCTCGACGGACGTGCCTTCGGCGACCGGTTCGGTCTTGCCGCGGCCTTCGGCGACGATCTTGTGGCCGCTGAGGCGGGGAGCCAGGTATGCCTTGACGGCGTCGGCGCGACGCTCCGACAGCGCCTGGTTGTACGCGACGGTGTCGACGTCGTCGGTGTGCCCGACCACCTGCACGTCGCCGTCAGCGGCGACGGCCTTGACCTGGCCGACCGCCTGGTCCAGCACCGCCGTGGCCTGGTCAGACAAGGTCGCGTCGTCGCTGGCGAACAGCACGTCAGAGGTGACCACGATGGTCACGGTCTGGTCGACCTCCTTGGTGACCGTCGCACCGTCGTACGCCGAGTCGAACAGCCGCATCGGCTGCACGAAGGCGTCGGCACCGTCCAGGCCCGGCGTCCCTGCCTGGTCGATCAGGTCGGTGACGTCTTTGCCCCCGGCGACCACAGGTACTGCGGCCAGGACCCCGAACGGTTCGGCGAGCACGTCGACCGTCGCGGCCTGCGGTGCGACGAACAACGACACCGACGTCGCCTTCTCCCGCCCGGCCCGCAGGCGGTCGGTCCGGGTCCTGTCATCGCCCTGCTTGGTGTACTGCGAAGCGATCCCGCCCGTGTCGGTCGGCAGGATCTGGTAGACCTGCTGACCCTCCAGGTCAAGCAGGCGCAGGTTGTACGGGCCGTAGTCCCACGGGGACGGTGACTGGACCGCCGCGAGCCAAACCTTGTCGGCGACCGTCCCCGCTGCGAGGAGCTCGTAGTCCACGGCGAGCACCGCGACCCCGTCTTTGACCTGGATCGGGTGCGCGGTGACCCGCACGGTCGCGTCCAGGTAGCCACGGGTGACCACCACGTCCTGCGCCTCAGCCAAGGTCAGCGGCGTCGGCGACGCGCTCGGGTCCGTCGGGCTGTCCGACGTACAACCAGCGAAGGCGAGCGCGGCGCCCACCCCCACGACGACCAGACGAACGAAGCGCCCCGCGAGTCTCATGCCATCCTCCTGAGTCTGCCCACGGCATGTCACACCAGGTCGAATTGTCACATGGCGACCCATGTGTACCAACCTCGAGCGCGACCTCGCTGCCAGACCCCACGCAGCGCGACATGGGCAGGACCGGCAGAACCCGTCGCCGCCTGACCGGACTGCGGCGCCACTGTGGCCGTGGGACCGGTAGATTCGGCGGACGTGCCGTCTTCGTCGTCCTTGCGCATCGCGATGGTCTCGATGCACACCTCGCCGACCGACGCCCCAGGGGCGGGGGACGCCGGTGGGATGAACGTCGTCGAACGTCACGCAGGGCTGGCGCTAGCAGCGTTGGGGCACCGGGTCGAGCTCATCACGCGGCGCAGCGCCGAGGACCAACCCGACCAGGTCCAGCTCGCACCAGGAGTGAGGCTGCACCACCTCGACGCGGGGCCGGCGCAACGCCTGGCCAAGTCGGCGACCGACCAGTACGTCCCCCAGTTCACCGCCGCGCTGGACGAGCTCGGCGGACGGTTCGCCCGCGACGGCGCCCCGGTGGACATCGTCCACTCGCACCACTGGATGTCGGGGGTCGCGGCCTTGCCCCTGGCACGGCGGTGGGGGGTGCCGCACGTGCAGAGCTTCCACTCGGTCGCGGCCACGCCTGGGTCGCAGCTGTCGGACGGTGAGCCGGCTGAGTCCCCAGCCCGGGTGCCCGGTGAGGCGATGCTCGCGCGCGAGACGGACCTGCTCGTGGCGATCTCGGCGGCTGAGGCCCGGATCGTCGTCGAACGGTGCGGGGCCGACCCGGACCGGGTGTCGATCGTCCCGCCCGGGGTCGACCTCGACCTGTTCCGTCCCCTGGGCGAGGGGCACGACAGCCGCGGCGCCTGCTGCGAACCGACCATCAGCCGGGACGACGCGGGGGCGGAGGGTCAGCCTGGCTCTGGTGCCAGCCGAGCAGCCCCGCCCCGACGACCGTCCTGGCTGGACAGGCCGTTCGCTGTCGTCGCCGGACGGCTCCAGCCGCTCAAGGCACCGGACCTGGCGATCGCCGCCCTTGCGCACGTCCCGGCCGAGGTCCGCCCGGCGCTGGTCGTCGCCGGGGCGGGGTCGGCCGACTTCGCCGACTACGAGGAGCACCTGCGCACGCTGGCCAACGACCTCGGGCTGGCCCAGACCGTCCACATGGTTGGGCCACAGTCACGTACCGAGCTTGCGTGGTTGTTCAGCCATGCGACGTTGACGCTGGTGCCCAGCCACTCCGAGACGTTCGGGCTCGTCGCGCTGGAGTCCGCGGCGTGCGGCACGCCCGTCGTCGCCGCAGCTAGCGGGGGCCTGCGTGAAGCGGTCGTCCACGGCGAGACTGGCCAGCTCATGGACTCGCGCGAGCCGCACGACT
>WRCL01000067.1 GCA_009783975.1 Micrococcales bacterium | reverse complement strand
GCCAGTGATCGCGTCGAGATCTATCTCCGCGGCGACTGAGGAATACCCGACCGGCCGGTGTGGAGACGGTCTCATGCCCTCTATTGTGGGCCGCTGGGACTTCAGTCGTCGAACTCGTCGTGGGGGTGCTCGGGTGTGAAGTGCTCGACGATCTGCTTCAACGTGTGTGGGCGTCAGTCTGAGGCGGTAGTCGTGCGTGTGGTCATCTCGCTTCTTACTCAGCGTGCGACCAGTTGCTGGGCGCGGGCGATTCCTTGGTCGGTGGTGTACCCACCGAACACCTGGCTCAGGCAGTCTGCCAGGCCGCAGGTGCAACCCTCCTGGTTGGCGATCTCGGTCAGGCTGTCGAGCCACGGCCCAGGTACCCCGAGCTGGTGCCGGCAGTAGAAGGCTGACGGCAGAGCCCACTGGTGGGCGCTGTCTTTGGCCAGGACGGTCTCGTAGGCGGTAAGGGCCTCGGCCCACCGGTCCTGCTCGAGGTAGGTGTCACCGATGTCCAAGAAACAGGTGTCGTCGTCAGGGTCGTGCTCAGCAGCGACGGTGAACATCTGTACGGCGTAGTCCAGGTCTCCCAAGCGTCGTGCTGCATTGGCGACCGCACCTGCGGTGTTCCATGTGGGGTTCTGGTCGTACTGGGCTTTGGCAAGTTCGAGGGCTTCGGTGTACTGCCCGTTCTTGCTCAGCAGCATCGGGCGAAGAATGTCTCCATTGGGCAGAGGACCATGTTTGGCCTCAGCCTTGTCGAAGCGTTTCACGAGCTTGCTCGCCAGACGTTTCTGTTTGCCTGACAGCGATGAGTACGGCTCTGGAATCGTCATCGCCGTGTGGTAGAGCTCTGAGACGATCGCTTCCGGGTCGCGGGCCATGCGTCCTCCTGGGGCCTGGGCGACGGGATGCTAGCAGACCATGGGCAGCCGGGACCAGGACATGTATCGTTCTTTGTCCGACCAGCGAGCCCTGTTGGAGGCGCTGACCAGCCGATACGTTATCGCGCATGATGTGCTGTCGCTCGGAGTACTCGGCGACCAGAGAGTCCAGCGAGGAGAAGTCAACACCGGGACCACATATCGTGGCGACGAGGTGGGTGGGGGGCAGGTAGGCTGGTCGGCCGGTGCCGTGGGTGGAGGAGCTGTACGGGAGGAGGAGCCGTGGCGAAGCCGACAGGGCGGGTCGTCGTTGCGCAGAACCGCAAGGCGCGCCACGACTACACCATCGAGGACGTGTTCGAGGCGGGGATCGTCCTGACCGGGACTGAGGTCAAGGCGCTACGGGCGGGGCGGGCGAACCTCACCGACTCGTGGTGCGAGGTGGCCGACGGGGAGGCGTGGCTGCTCGGGGTGCACATCCCTGAGTACGCACAAGGCACGTGGACGAACCACGCCCCGCGCCGCAAACGCAAGCTGTTGCTGCACCGGGGCGAGATCCTGCGGCTGGGCCAGCGCTCAGCCGACAAAGGCCAGACCATCATCCCGTTGGCGCTGTACTTTCTCGACGGACGGGCCAAGGTGGAGATCGCCTTGGCACGGGGCAAACGCGAGTGGGACAAACGCCAGGCCTTGCGCGAACGCCAGGACAACCTCGAAGCCCAGCGCGCCATGCGCGACCGGCGCGACCGCTGACCACGACAGTCAGCCTCGGCGGCGTAGGGCCCAGCGGGCAGCAAGCACCGCACCTGCGCACCACAGGGCCAGGACCAGCCACGAGCGGCCCGGGACGGTGAAGTCGTGGCGCGCCAGGCCGGCGCGGACCACCTGGGCCATGGGTTCCAACGGTAACCAGGTGTGCATGTGCTGGGCCCAGGTGGGCATCCGGTCGCGGGGGAAGAACACTGGCGTGAACAGCAGGACGACGAACGACAGCACTTGGGAAACCAGCTGCGCAACCGTTGGGGGCATGAGGCAGGCGATGGCGTAGCCGATCGCTGCTGCGGTGAGCGAGACCACCAGGGCCGCCGGGACCAGCCACCACGTCGGGGCGAGGTCGACGTCGAACCGCACAGCGCCGACGACCACCCCGAACACGACCCCAGGCACGGCGATGACCGTCCACACCGCCAGGTCTGCGAAGAGGAAGACCTCACGGGGCACCGGCAGGGTCCGCATCCAGCCGAGGCTGCCTTCGACCCGGGCCCGTCCGACGAGCTGGGGGGTCATGACCAGGCCGATGACGATGAGCGAGACTGTCGGCGCGCCCGTGGCCAGGTACAACGCCGCGGTGTCGTCCGGGCGCCCGACGAGCAGCCCGTACCCCATGACCGTGGCCACCGACAGCAACGCCTGGACCACGACGAGCAGCGGGAGCACCCCCGTGTTGCGCCGCAGCTGCCAGACGATGAGCAGCCCGAGCTGGCGCGCCACGCTCGGACGCTCCCAGGTGGCGGCGTCTGCACGGATAGGCACGGACGGTACAGTACGCCGACCGCGTGGTGCCCACCTGCTGCGTTCGGCCCAAAGACGAGATCTGGGCTGGAATCTCCGCTGGCCCACAATGATGTCGACGCTTTGGCGGTGAGGTCGACAGCTAACCCGTCGACCTCACCGCCGACGCATCGACATAGAATTGATGCGGAAGGTGTGGGGACGGGAAGACAACAGGAACCGTCCCCAATACGTCTCAGTTCCTCAGGTGTCGAGGCCGGAGTTCAGGTAGGCCAGGACCGCGCGGACGCGGCGGTTCTCTTCGTCGGGGCCCAGGTCGAGCTTGGCGAAGACGTTGGCGACGTGCTTGGCGACTGCGGCGGGGGTGATGACCAGGTCGGTGGCGATCTGGGAGTTCGCGGCGCCGTTGGCCATGAGGGCGAGGACCTCGCGTTCGCGGGCGGTCAGGCGGGCCAGGCGCGGGTCGGTCTGGCGCGAGCGCAGCAACGAGGTGACGACCTCGGGGTCGACGACGACCCCGCCGGCGGCGACCATGGCCAGGGACGTCATGAAGTCGCCGACCCGTCCGACGCGTTCTTTGAGCAGGTACCCGGTGCCGGCCGCGCAGGGTTGGTCCAGCAAGGTCGTGGCGTACGCCGGGGCGACGTACTGGCTCAGGACCATGATCGGCATGCTGGGGTGGTCGTGGCGGATCCGCACGGCGGCACGCAGACCGTCGTCGGTCATCGCAGGGGGCATCCGCACGTCGGTGATGACGATGTCAGGCAGCTGCGCCAGGGCCCGGACGGCCGCTTCGAGCGCGGGGGCGTCGGCGACCTCGGCGACCACCTCGTGGCCGGCGCGTTCGAGCAGGCCGACGAGCCCCGCACGCAACAACACCGCGTCCTCAGCGATGACGATCCGCATCGCACGTCCTCCTGTTGGGCATGGCCGGCCTTCACAACGCGAAGGTGGCGGTGATGGTGGTGCCAGTCGGTGGGCTGTCGACCTCGAAGGTGCCGCCGACGGTCGCGACGCGTTCGGCCAGGCCAGACAGGCCGTGGCCGGCGACGGTGCGGGCACCGCCGGTCCCGTCGTCGGCGAGGCGGACGGTCAGGGTGTCGGCGTACCGCACGGTCAGCCTCGCGCTGGTGGCACCTGAGTGCCGGGCGACGTTCGTCAGGGCTTCGCTGACCACGTGGTACGCGGCGTTCTCCACCCACGGCGGCACAGGACGCGGGTCGCCACCAACCTCGACGGCCACCGGCACGCCCTGGCGTACCGCGAGCTCGTGGACGGCGGCGACCAGGCCCCGGTCGGTGAGCACCTGGGGGTGCAGCCCGCGGACCGTGTCGCGCAACGCGGCCAGGGCGTCCTCGACGGACTGCTGCGCGGCGAGGATCCCGGCGCGGGTGCTCGCTGGGTCCTGGTCGAGCGTGACCACAGCCTCGCCCAGGCGCATCGTCGCGACGACCAGGTGCTGCTGGGCCCCGTCGTGCAGGTCACGTTCGATACGTTGGCGTTCGGTCGCGAACGCGTCGACAAGCTCTGAGCGTGACGAGGTCAGCTCGGCGACCTGCTGCGACAGGTCCGGGTGCGAACGCAAGGTCGAGTGGACCGTCCGGACCTGCGACATGGCCAGGCCCCATGCGACGTACATGCCGATGGTCGCCGCGACCCACGTCATGACCAGCGCGAACACCACCGCGACGATCCCCAGGCCACCGCGGGCCCCGTGGACCGCCCCTGAGGCAGCGGTGAGCACGACGAGGGCCACCGGCAGGCCGATGATCGCGTCGACCAGGCCGAACAAGACGGTCGTGCCCCACACCGCCAGGCTCGCACCCAGGGACTCACCCCCCGGCCCCCGCACCAGCCGCGGCAGGCCCAGGACCACGACCCGCACCCGTTCGAGCCGGGTGGTGCCACGGGCGACCCAGGGCAGGACGACGAACCCGACAACCCCCACCACCAGCGCGAGCACCCCAAGGACGACCGACATGACGCAGTACGCCACAGCCCGCCACGCGCGGGCCGAGACGAGCACCGTCAGCGGGTTGACCGGTGCCAGCCGCCGGTGCAGGTCGTCGGACGTCACCTCGTCACGGTAGGCCAGCACACCCCGTCCCGCCACGACCGCCAGCACCACCACCGGGGTAGTCCTGGCACGACCAGCAAGTCTCGTCTGGGCACCCGTGCGTCCAACACGCCTCGTGCGGTGCCATAGAACACATGACGATCACTGCCCCACACCCGACGACCGCACCCCTGGTTGCCGACCGGCTGTGCAAGTCGTTCGCCCAAGGCGTCGAGCACCCGGTGCAGGCCCTGGACGACGTGTCGGTGCACATCCGGCCAGGACAGTCGGTGTCGGTGATGGGGCCATCGGGGTCGGGCAAGTCCACGCTGCTGCACCTGCTCGCCGGGATCATCCGGCCTGATTCTGGGCAGGTGCGCCTGGGCGCCGACCCGGTCTCGGTCGCCTCGGACGCGGTGCGGTCACGGTTGCGGCGCACCTGGTTCGGGTTCGTCTTCCAAGATGGCCAGCTGCTCGCCGAGCTGACCGCGGCGGAGAACGTCGCGTTGCCGCTCATGCTCAACGGGTGCCGCCGGCCCGCCGCCGTGGCGCACGCCACCGCTTGGCTGCACCGGCTCGGCCTGGCGGGTCTGGAGACGCGCCGGCCAGGGCAGATGTCTGGGGGGCAGGCCCAGCGCGTCGCCGTGGCCCGGGCACTGGTGCACAGTCCCGCGGTGGTCATGGCCGACGAACCGACCGGGGCCCTGGACACCGCGACCGGAGCGCAGGTGATGCAGCTGCTCACCGAGGCGACCGCGCAGGCTGGAGCCTCGCTGCTGGTCGTCACGCACGACCAGGGCGTCGCCGCCTGGTGCCAGCGGCACCTGGTCATCCTCGACGGACGCCTCGAGTCTGACTCCGGTGGTGCGCGGTGAGCGCCACCGTCGTCCCACCGGTCCTGCCTCTGGCGGCGCTGGTCACGCGGGGCCGGGCTGCCGCGGGCCAGGCCTGGACGGACCTGCTCACCGTCGCGGCCATCGCGGTGAGCACGACGTTGCTGCTCAGCGTCGTCGCCGGGACGCGGGTGTTCCACGAGCGCCAGCAGCACCCACCACAGCCGTTCCTCACGCAGGTCGGGCCAGAGGTCGGCGAGCGGGCCTCAGCGGTCATGGGGCAGTGGACGTTCTTGGCCCTGGGCGCGTGCGTCCTGCTCGTCGTGCCTGTGCTGACCTTGAGCGCGGCTGCGGCGCGGATGGGGGCCCTGGGGCGTGCACGGCGCCTGGCGGCCTTGCGGCTGCTGGGGATGACCGCCTCGCAGTCCTCTGCGTTGGCGACCCTTGAGACGCTCGTCGCCGCAGCGGCTGGGGTCGTCGTCGGCACGGCGGGGTATTACGTGCTGGCGCCAGTGTGGTCGTTGGTGACGTTCCAGGCCACGGCGTTGGACCCGGGCCAGATGCTCGCGCCGCCAAGCTGGGTGGCGGGCACGGTGGCTGTCGTGCTCGTGCTCACCGCGGTCGCGGCGTGGGCGGGGCTGCGTGACGTGCGGATCTCTCCGTTGGGGGTGGCGCGCCAGGCCCCGCGGCGCGGGCTGCGATGGCGCAGGGCGCTGGCCGTTCCGGTCAGCGTCGTCGCGTGGGTGCTCATCGCTCCCGGACTGCACATGGGACGTGGGTTGGTGGTGGTCTACGCGGTCGTCCTGGGTGTGCTGGCCGCGTTCATGGCGGTGGTCAACCTCGTCGGACCGTTGGTGCTGCAAGGTGCAGGCCATGTGCTCGTGCGGTGTCCTGCGGCGGCGCAGGTCCTGGCCGGACGACGTCTGCTGGCCGACCCCCGCGCGGCGTGGCGCAACGTCTCAGGGCTGGCTTTCGTCGGGTTCGCTGGGGGCACGCTCTTGGCCCTGCCGCTGACCGCGGCGGCGAGCAGCCCGGTCGACGCGGTGCTTGTTGCCGACATCCGCACCGGGACGGTCCTGACGATGGTCATCGCGTTCGTCGTCGCCGCAGCCTCGACGACGCTGAACCAGGCGGCCAGCGTCCTGGACCGCCAAGCGGTCTTGGTGCACCTGGACCACGCTGGCACCCCCCGGGCGTTGATGCACCAGGCCCGGCGCACCGAGGTCCTCGTACCGACCCTCGTCGCCGCTGTGGGGTCCGCTGGGCTGTCAGCCATGTTCTTCACTGTGCTTGGTGCCCGCGCTGGCCTGGCTGGCAACCCCGGCGGCTCAGTGGCGCTCGCAGGAGTCCTCGCCGTGGGCACCGCCCTGGTCGTGGCTGCGAGCGAGTCGTGCCGGGGACTGGTCCGCACCGTCCTGGCAGGCCCCCGAGCCAGGTGATGCGGACCACCGTGAGCGGCGCGGGCAATGGCGTCCCGCGCCGCTCACTGCTCAGCCACGTCGGCGCAGGGCCCAACGCGCGGCGAGGACCCCGACGAGGCACCAGGCGACGAGCACGAGCCACGACCGCACCGGCACCGTGAAGTCGTGTGGGGCAAGCCCTGCGCGGATCACCTGGGCCATGGGTTCCAGGGGCAGCCAGGCGTGGGCGTCCTGGGCCCACTGGGGCATCCGTTCTGCTGGGAAGCTGATCGGGGTGAACAGCAGCACGACGAACACCAGCACCTGGGACATCAGCTGGGCGAGCACCGGTGACAGCACGCACGCCAAGGCGTACCCGACAGCTGCCGCGGTCAGCGAGACCAGCAGCGCGACAGGTACGAGCCACCACCTCGGCGCGAGGGTCGCGTCGAACCGCAACGACCCGACGACGACCCCGAACACCACACCCGGCAGCGCGATGAGCGTCCACACCGCGAGGTCGGCGAGCAAGAACACCTCGCGGGGCACCGGCAGGGTCCGCAACCAGTCGAGGCTGCCCTCGGTGCGGGACTGGCCGACGAACTGCGGTGTCGCCACGAGCCCGACGCTGATGAGCGCGATCGTCGGTGCACCAGTGACCAGGTACAACCCCGCCAGGCGCCCAGGGTTGCCGATGAGCAGGCCGTACCCGACGACCGTCGCCACCGGGATCAACACCTGCAAGAGCATGAACAGCGGCAGGTTCTGCGCGTGCCGGCGCATCTGCCACTGGACCATCAGGCCGAGCTGGCGCAAGGTCGGCACGGCGGCCGTGGCGAGCGCGGTCATGGCTGCGACCTGTCGACGAGGCTGATGTAGACGTCTTCCAGCGATGCTGGGGTCAGCGCGTACCGTTCGATGTCGCAGGCGGCGAGCGCGGCGGACGCCCAGGCGACGACGGCTGCGGCCTGGTCGGCCGCGACAGCCACGACGGCCCGCCCCTGGCCGCGTTCGGTGACGGCCAGCCCGTCAGGCCACTGCGGCGGACCAGCGGGGACCAGGTCGACCTCCAAGGTGAGGGTGCCTGAGCTGGTCTGGGTCAGGGCTGCGGGGGTGTCGTCGGCGAGGACCTTGCCGTGCTCGAGCACGACGAGGCGGTCGACGACCCGTTCAGCCTCGCGCACGTTGTGGGTGACCAGCAGCACACCTGCGCCGTCGTCGGCCAGGGCGCGGATCTGGCCCCACAGCAGGCGCCGGCGCACCGGGTCGACGTCGTTCGTCGGTTCGTCCAGGACGACCAGGCGCCCGGGAACCACTGCGGCCATGGCGAACGCGGTGAGCCGGGCGACGCCCCCAGAGACTT